>NZ_JASOKQ010000039.1:0-5650 GCF_030216265.1 Corynebacterium sp. UMB0012 | reverse complement strand
CACCAGCCGAGAAAATGGCCGCACTGATAAACTCAACCGAAACATAAGAAGTGTTTCCACGACCACTAGAATCCGCCCCTTTTTGTATGAAAGAAAAATCCCCGCTCTAAGGCGGGGAAATACTCTAGCGATTGATGCGAGTATAAGGGTGAACGTAGTTCAACTTCTCTGCCGGCATCGGCAAGATCAGATCATCGCCGTAGGGGCTGGACGCACCAGCAAAAGGCGCAGAGATTTCCGTGATTGCGTGCTCGCGATTTTCGTTCTTCGGCCAAGCCGGGGAAACGTGACCCTTCTTCTGATTCGACATAGCCCTTATTATTTCAAACCTTGCGCAAAAACGTAACTCAAACGATAACTAAACTGGGGTGACATCATGTCTCAGTCTTCCCACCTCCCGCATTTCCGCACGTGGCTCGCCTCCTTTGAGGAAGAAGAGCTCGCCACCATCCTTCGCAACCGGCCGGATGTGCTCAATCCGCTACCCCCGAGCATCGCCGCGCTCGCCACCCGCCTGCTACTGCGCACTTCTATCGCGCGAGCGCTGATGAACTGCACTGCACGGCAGCTTGCGGAAATTGAAGATATCGCGCGCCGCGGCGGAGAGCTCGAAGAGGTAGAAGACCTTAATCCGGATATCTCCCGCCAGCTCAAGGAACGCGGCCTAGCCTATGGCAACATCCTCATCCCACCCGAGGTCATGCCTGCCCTTCCCACGGGCTGGTCCCTCCTCGACCAGGTCCAGGTCAGCCCGGAGGACATCGCCGAGCTGCCGGACGAAGAACGGAAGGTTCTCGAGACTCTGTCGCGTTCCAATGGCCTGGGCACCACGCGAGATGCGGCCATCGATGCGGATCCGGGCCGGCCGATTCCGCGGCTCATCGCCAAGCAGCTGCTCCAGCGCGTGGACGCCACCACCGTCCGCCTGCCGCGCGCCGTGCACCTTGCGCTCAACGGCAAGCCCACCGCCCCAATCCCAGTAGAGGGAATCACCGAATCCCCTGCCCCGGATTCCAAGGCCGATGATGCCGGTACCGCGGCCGGCCTTTCCGCTGTGCGCGGCATGCAGCGCGTCATTGACGCCCTAGGCGCTCGGCCGATAGAACTGCTCAAGGACAAGACCGTCGGCGTTCGCCAGCTCACCAACCTGAGTAAAACCCTCAACATCGATGAAGGGGAGCTGCGCCGCCTCATTGAGCTCGGCATGACCGCCCGCCTGCTCAGCCGCGGCGAACCGAAAAACTTCGACGGCAATTTCCTCGCGCCAACGGAGCTCGCCCAGGCTTGGCTTGATGCGAGCCTCGCCGAAAAGTGGCAGGTCCTGCTCGAGGCTTGGACTGCCTCCCCATGGACAAAGGAAGGCCGCACGCTAGCGCACACCAATGACCGACTACCTAGCTTCAGGGACAAAGTCCTGCAGGTCTACCTGCGTGGGGCGAAACCCACCTTCGAAGAATCCCTACGCTTCCACTTTCCGCTCTTTGCCACGCATACCTCGGACGAGACCATCGCCGAACTCCGCGCGGAAGCCGAGTGGATCGGTGCCGTTGCCCTCGAGCGCCCCACCAGCGTGCTTATCGACGGCCCCGACGCCGCCGCCCGCCTGACCCCCGACACGGTCGACTACTTCCTCATCCAAGCGGATATGACCGTATTGGTTCCTGGCCCGCTCGATCCGGATACCCACCAGCGGCTCGAATCAGTAGCCGACCTCGAGTCCCCCGGCCTGGCCAGCGTCTATCGCATCTCGGATGCTTCCCTGCGCCGCGGCCTGGATCGCGGCATGACTGGGGAGGAAATCCAGGCCTTCTTCGCCGCCCACGGGGAGGTGCCGCAGACGCTGGAGTTCCACATCGGGGACGTCGCCAAGCGCCATGGCACCCTGCGCTCCGGCCCGGCACTGTCCTACCTGCGCAGCGAGGACCCGACTCTCCTCCAGATTGCGCTGAAGGCGGCGCCCTTGCGCCTGCTCGCACCCACCGTGGCGGTGTCCCAATTGCCGGTGCATGACCTGCTGGAACGACTACGCGACCACGGACTCTCTCCCGCTGCTGAGGACGAAAGCGGCGCCAGCCTTAACGTCGCGCCCGAACCGGCTACCCTGCCGACGCCCACCGCCCGCCGGGCCACCGCTTCCCCGGACATCGCGAAGGCCATGCGCACCCTGCGCGACGACGCCACGCCTTCCACGCCCAGCCTCGATATAGTCCACGCCGCCGCGCGCACTGCCCGGCCGATCACCATCGGTTATGCGGACAAGAACGGCAATGAAAAGAAGCGCACCGTCACCCCGCTGACCGTGGCGGGCGGACAAATCGACGCTCGCGCGGCCGATGGCTCTACCATCCGGTTTCCCTTGCACCGGATAACCTCCGTTACGCTGGAGCCATGAATGGACCATTGATTGTGCAGTCGGATAAGACCGTCCTGCTCGAGGTGGATCACGCCCAGGCCGCCGAGGCCCGCGCCGCGCTCGCTCCCTTTGCGGAGCTCGAGCGCGCCCCCGAGCACGTGCACACCTACCGCATCACCCCGCTCGCGCTGTGGAATGCCCGCGCGGCCGGGCACGATGCCGAGCAGGTCGTCGACGTCCTCGAAAGCTACTCCCGCTTTCCAGTCCCCCAAGCCCTGCTTGTCGACGTCGCCGAAACCATGTCCCGCTACGGCCGCGTCCGCCTCCACGCCCACCCGGCCCACGGCCTCATCCTCGAGTCTGATGAGCCGCCCATCCTGGAAGAACTTACCCGCGGCGCTACCGGAAAACTCCTCGGTGCTCGCATCGACGAGAACTCTATCGCCGTCCCGCCCTCCGAGCGCGGCCGCCTTAAACAAGCCCTCCTCAAGGCCGGCTGGCCGGCCGAGGATCTCGCCGGCTACGTCGATGGCGAGTCCCATCCGATCGCCCTCAATCACGACGGCTGGCAGCTGCGTGACTACCAGCAGTACGCCACCGAGGCCTTCTGGTCCGGCGGCTCCGGCGTCGTCGTACTCCCATGCGGCGCTGGCAAAACCATCGTCGGCGCGGCTGCGATGGCCAAGGCGGAATCCACCACGCTCATCCTGGTTACCAATACCGTCGCCGGCCGCCAATGGCGCGACGAGCTCTTGCGCCGCACCACCCTAACCGAAAACGAAATCGGCGAATACTCCGGCGAAAAGAAGGAAATCAAGCCCATCACCATCGCCACCTATCAGGTGGTCACGCGCAAAACTAAGGGCGAATACCGCGCCCTCGAGCTCTTCGATTCCCGCGACTGGGGCCTCATCATCTACGACGAGGTGCACCTCCTTCCCGCCCCGGTGTTCCGCATGACGTCGGACCTTCAATCGCGGCGTCGGCTAGGGCTTACCGCTACCCTCGTGCGCGAGGACGGCCGCGAGGGCGACGTCTTCTCCCTCATCGGACCCAAGCGCTACGACGCCCCATGGAAAGAACTCGAGATGGCCGGCTATATCGCCACCGCCGAATGCATCGAGGTCCGCGTGGATATGGACGCCGAGGAACGCATGCTGTACGCCACCGCCCAACCTCGCGACCGCTACCGCATCGCCGCCCAAGCCGCCGCCAAGCTCCGTGCGGTGGATAAGATCCTGGCCCGCCACCCACAGCAGGCGCTCATCATCGGCGGTTATGTCGACCAGCTCAAAGAGCTCGGCGCGCATCTCGACGCCCCCGTTATCGACGGCTCCACCTCCACCGCCAAGCGCGAACGCCTCTTCCAACAATTCCGCGAGGGCACACTTCCTGTTCTCGTAGTATCCAAGGTGGCCAATTTCTCCATCGACCTTCCCGAGGCGGCCCTAGCCATCCAGGTCTCCGGCACCTTCGGCTCCCGCCAAGAAGAGGCCCAACGCCTCGGCCGGCTGCTGCGCCCCAAGGAAGAAGAAGCCCTCTTCTATTCGCTGGTCACCCGCGATAGCCTCGACGCAGACTACGCCGTGCATCGCCAACGCTTCCTCGCCGAGCAGGGATATGCCTACCGGCTTATCGACGCACTAGACTTGGAACAATGAAAATCTTCAAGTTCGACGTAGACGAGTCCTTTGCCAAGGCCAATAACGAGCTCTTGCGCGATTCCAACCGCCTTCGCATCTCCGGCCTCGTGCTGGGCATCCTGCTCATCATCGTCGGCGCGGCCATCTGGTGGGGATTTTCCTGGGGCATTACCATCGGCCTCGGCATGATCCTTTTCGGAATCATGGTGGCCATCGTCGGCTTCGCCGCCGCCCGTAAAGTCGGCACCGCCCAGCAACTCTATGACTCCTATCCCCTTGCTCCGGCTGTCATCGCTGAGGTTAACGAGCGCGACATGGTCCTGCTCGCCCTAGTCAATACCAACGTGGATCCTTCCCTGGCTCCCCGTTGGGCCGCTTGCCTGCGCACCGTGACCGCTATTCCCGGCACTCAGCGCACCGTAGGCACCAAGGTTCCCGTCGCCGCTGTGTCCGGCCGCGCGGACAACAACCACTGGCAGCAAATCACCCCTATGCCCATCGCATGGGGCACCCCTGACGCCGAAACCGTCACCATTGCCCGAAAGTCCATCCCCCAGGAGGAATGGCAGCGCCTCGAGCGCGCCCGCAAGCGCCTGTCCGACGTGAAGGCCACGAAGTTCGACCTTCTAGTTCTCTAGGGCTCCACAAACCTTTCTGGGTACAGCATTACTTCTAGGAGCGGGTCCGGCCACTTGTTGAGAACTATCTGGGCGACCTCTTCCTCCCTTTCGGAGAAATGATCCCTCGCTAGTTCCACCCAGAATTGCCCGCAAGACCGCGCCTGCCAATCTGGATCAGATTCGGTTCCACGCTTCGCGTACTCCCACGCAGCGTCATTCTCGCCGATTTCTTCTAAGGCTTTAGCTGCCTCTTCGAAATAAACCGCGTAGCTACCCTCAGCCAGGTGTGTACGAATGATTGCTTCGACGTCTTGATCTAAAACCGCAAAGCGCTTCTCCATATACTTGCGGCGGATAACATCTGCGTTTTCCGCCCAAGCGCGCACCCGAGCCAGGCCGTCTTCTCCGAGGACCGTTGAATATGCAACAGGGTCAAGATCGAAATAATCAACCCCGTTGCTCTCATGGAAATCAATGAACCACTCGGCCAGCTCCATTGGCGCAGGCTTGGCGCGCTGTGCGCTCTTAGCATGGAGCTCGATAAGCTCTTCAACAACCTCACTTAACATGCCAAGTGAGTCATCCGCATTGGCTATCACATCTACGGCAATCTCCAGCGCTTCTTGCACAACGGAGAATACTTGGGCTGGATCCTCCGAAGGGTCCTCCACGGCAAAATCGAGCACGCCAATTCCATTTTGCATTTTCAGTGCACGTCTAGCTGCCCGGTCCTCATCAAGAAAGGATCGGGTCCTACTCTGAAAAAATGGCAAGGCGATGGCAGCCAGTGAGCTCATCAGTTCGGCCTCCTCGGTAGGCTGTCAGCCCATTCTAACGGCGTCCGCTAATCTTCGGAGGTCTTCCTTTCTGTTCGTTGTTGTTGGTGTGTGAGGTATTGGGCCCAGGTGTGGTTCCAGTGGGTGTGGTGTGTAGCTAGTGGTCCGGTGGGGTGGTCTATGAAGCGTCCTGGGTTTAGTTCCGCTTCTTTTACGGCCCTGTGTTGATGGGCTGGGTGAGATAGTACTCGGTTTCTA
>NZ_JASOKQ010000038.1:0-7664 GCF_030216265.1 Corynebacterium sp. UMB0012 | reverse complement strand
AAAAGGCCCCATGAAGTAACTAACCGTGTACCCGCCCCGCAACACGCCGAACGGACACACATTCTGCTACTTAACCCGGATTTTTGTTGTATACGGGCGCGCGGCCGCACTGGCCGCTAATCGATGACCGGCGGCTCGTAGCCATCCGCCTTAAGCCATGCGACGTGCGGCGGCGTATTCATCCCCCATTCGGTGCGCGCCCAGAGGAAAGCCTGGGAGACCTCGGCCTCGGAATAGCCCCCATCGCGCAGGTATTGCCGGAAGCCGTTCGGACCTGAGTCTTTGATCCACAGCCAGACGTAGTCATCAAGGGAGTCGTCGGCAAGCAAGCCTTCCATCCCGTCTGGAACGTATTCGCGCTCGGCGCGCACGCGGTCCGCTAGATCCTGGTCAAGGAAGTCGTAGAGGTAATCCAGCGCGTCCTCAAGCTGCGCATAATCGAAGGGATCCATGCCGCCCAGCCTAGTGGCGCTTGGTGCCCAAGACCATGCGGTCAATTTCCTCGAGCACCTCATCCACAATGGCTGGGTTATAGGCCCGGTAGCCGCGCATGCGTAGCAGCTCCTCCTGCGCCGCCGCCAAAGCGGTCCGGCGGGCCTCCAGAGCCACGTGGCGGGCCTGCCAGGCGCGCTGCCAGCGGGAGTCATCGGAAACATCCTCGCCATCACCCAGCCGGTCCTCGAACCACTGAATCACGTTGGCGGAAATTTCGGGGTCGACCTTCTCGGCGTCGGCAGTAATGTGGCCGTCGGGCCGGAAGTGCGACAGGGCCTCGATGCTGGCCGCACGCGCGCGGGCCACCACGGCGGCGCGCATCTTATCGCTGGCGATTTGGGAGGCCTCTGTCAGGTCAAGGCGCTCCATCAGCCACGGCAAGAGCAGGCCGGGCACCACCATCGTGACCAGCAAGACGGTCAGTGCAATGACCGCCAGCTCGTGGTGAAAGCTGAACACGCCGGCCGGGATGGACAAAACCAGCGCCAAGGTGACTAGGCCGCGCATGCCGGACCACGTCATCAGCAGCACTTCTTGCAGGCGCAGCGGCGCCACGCGCGGGCGGCCGCGGGAGACGTTGATGCGGTAATAGATGTACATCCACACCAAGCGGACGACGAAGGCCACAAGGGACAAGATGACACCCACCACCACGGAGTGCCACAGGTCCGAGCCGACTTCCGCGATGGCCGTATTCACCGTCAGTCCAATGAGTCCGAAGGCCACGCCGGTAAAGAGCAGCTCGATGGTCTCCCAGAAGGACTGGCCGGAAAGACGGTCCTCGGCCTGGATATCGGCCCGGGAATTAAGCTCCACAGCCGCAATGACCACGGCGATAACGCCGGAGGCGCCGAGTTCCTCCGAGATGAGGTAGACCGCAAACGGCGTCACCCAAGTCAACGCGTTGCGCGCGGTGACGTCGTGGACGTGGGTGATAAACAGCGCCACCAGCCGGCCGACGCCCCAGCCGAGGCCGCCCGCGACGAATGCGGAGTAGAAGAAGTTGAGCACGCCGCCACCGAAGGAGAGCTCATCGCCTTGGGTCACGGCCGTCAGCGCGAGGTTGAAGGCGACGATGGAGGCGGCGTCATTAAACAGGCCCTCGGTCTGCAAGGTGGTAATGATGCGGCGCGGGATGCCGGCGGGCTCGGCCACGGCGTCAACGGCGACGGGGTCCGGCGGGGCGATGGCCGCACCGATGAGGATGGCTGCGGCCAGGCTGATGCCGGGCAGGAAGGCATAGGCCGTAAAACCTACGGCCAGCGTGGTGGCGACCACCAGCAGCACGGACAGGCTCAAGATGGTCACCCATTGCTCGCGGATAACACCCCACGAGGTGCGCCGGGCCAGCGCCCACAGCAGCGGCGGCAGGAAGATGGGCAGGATGAGCTCGGTGGGCGGCTCGAACTGGGGCAGGCTGGGCACGAAGACCGCGCAGGCGGTGATGATCGTCAGCAGGGCCGGCCACGGCAGCCCAATCTTGTCACCGATGGCGACGACGAACACGGTCAGCAGCATGAGCCCAATGAGCACCAGTAGAACTTCCATGGGCTCAGATTTTACCCGCGCCAGATATAAGGCTCAGGGCTGAGTCGATCGGGCGCGAATTGCGCGAGCAGATCCGCGGCGCTGTGAGCCTTGTACCCCAGCGAGGCCGCCAGCTGCTTGACGACGTCCCCCTCCTCCCCCATCTCCCGCATGGTCACCGCGCCATCGCGCTTGGCCAGGCGCTCGCCGGATGCATTGAGCACGAGCGGGACGTGGATATACTCCGGCGGTTCGATGCCGAGCAGCGAGGCGAGGTAGGCCTGACGCGGCGCGGAGGAGAGCAGATCATCGCCGCGGACCACTTGGTCGATGCCTTGATAGGCATCATCGACGACGACGGCCAAGTTATAGGCCCAGCCAGTGTCTTGGCCGCCGCGGCGCAGGATGAAGTCATCGACGTCGCCCGTATAGGTGCCGTGGAGGGCGTCGTGGATGGTGAATGTGGGGGCGTCGGCAAGCAGGCGAAGGGCGGGCTGGCGATTCTGGGCCGCAAGCTCGGCACGCTTGACCGCGCGCTGGTCTTCGGTGAGGTTGCGGCAGGTGCCCGGGTACTGGCCGGGAATGGCGTGCGGGGCGCGGGAGGCCTCACGGATATCCTTGCGGGAGCAATAGCACTCGTAGGTGGGCAGCTGGGCCAGAGCCTGTTCATAGGCGACGTCGCGGTCGTGCTGGTAGATGACCTCACCGTCCCAGTCCAGCCCGAGCGCGCGCAGATCCGCAAGCTGGCGCTCGGCCGACTCCTGGGAAGAGCGCTGCTTATCGATGTCCTCCACGCGCACCACAAAGCGCCTGCCCGTCGACCGGGCGAAAAGCCACGCCAAAAGCGCCGTGCGGAGGTTGCCAAAGTGCAGATCGCCGGAGGGGCTGGGCGCGTAACGGCCGGCGCCGGTGGTCGCGGAATTCATGCCCACAGTCTACGGGCTGGCACAATGGCGGGCATGGAAAAATCGAACGGCGCTGAGGTGCGCTTCATTCCCGTCCGCTCCACCCTCTACCCCTGGCTGGTCACCGTGTTTGTGGTGACCTTCCTGATTTCTAATATCAACGCCACCAAGGGCGTCCAGCTCGGCCCGTTGGTTACCGATGGCGCCTTCTTCCTTTTCCCGCTGGCCTATATCGTCGGCGACGTGCTCTCCGAGTGCTATGGCTTCAAGTCCACCCGGCGCGCGGTCTACATCGGCTTCGCGATGGCCATTCTGGCGGCCGTGTGTTTCTATATCGCCATCTGGCTGCCGGCGGCTGATTTCTACGAGGGTCAAGAGGCCTTCGCCGCCACCCTTGGCCTGATGCCGCAGATTCTGGCCGCTTCGCTGGCCGGCTACCTAGTGGGCCAGCTCCTCAACGCCTGGACCCTGACCGCCATGAAGAAGCGTTCCGGCGAAAAGGGCCTCTTCGCGCGCCTTATCGCCTCCACCGTGGTGGGCGAGTTCGGCGATACGCTGCTCTTTTGCGCCATCGCCGCGCCGGTTATCGGCGTAGACACCGTGGGCGGGTTCATCAATTACGTCATCGTGGGCTTTGTGTGGAAGACCCTGATGGAGGCCGTCATGCTGCCGGTGACGGCCGCGGTCATTCAGTGGGTGAAGAAGCGCGAGGACTACTTGCCGGCGTAGTACCGGCCGAGGAATTCATCGCGGTAGGCCTCGTAGTAGCCGCCGTCGATGGCGGCGCGGATATTATCCACCAGGCGAATCATGAACTCCACGTTGTGGATGGTGCACAGCGTGCCGGCGAGGAATTCCTTCGCCTTGAGCAGGTGGTGCAGGTAGGCGCGGGAGTAATTCTCGGATACGTAGCCGCCGAATTCCTCGTCGACGCCGGCAAAGTCCCGCTTGAAGCGCGCATTGGTGAGGTTCATACGGCCGTCAAGGGTGTAGACGCCGCCGCGGCGCGCCAGGCGGGTGGGCGCCACGCAGTCGAAGGTATCGGCGCCCGCCTCGACGGCGGTGAAGATATCGTCCGGCTCGGAGATGCCGAGCAGGTGGCGCGGCTTGTCCTCGGGTAGCTCATCGCAGACCCAGCCGACGATGGTGCCCAAGTTTTCCTTTTCCAGTGCGCCGCCGATGCCGAAACCGCCGAAGCCGCGCTTACCGTCCTCGCGGGCGGCGCGGTCGAGGTCGAGCAGGCCGCGGGTGGCTTGGCGGCGCAGGTCCTCGTACTGCGCGCCTTGGACAACACCCCACAGCGACTGCTTCGGGCGGTGGGCGCGCTCGCGGGTGAGGCGATCGTGCTCATCCAGGCAGCGCTTGGCCCAGCGGTGCGTGCGCGCGACGGATTCCTCCTGGTAGGTGCGCGTATCAACCAGCGTGGTCAGCTCGTCGAAGGCAAACATGATGTCTGCGCCCAGCCCGTGTTGGATCTGCATGGACTTCTCGGGGGTAAAGCGGTGCTTGGAGCCGTCGATGACGGATTTAAAATCCACGCCGTCCTCGTCCACCTGCGCCATGCGTTCCTTCTTGGCGGCGCGGATGTCCTTATCGCTGAGATCCGCAACGTCCATCGCAAGGACCTTTTTGAAGCCCACGCCCAGGGACATGACCTGGAATCCGCCGGAGTCGGTATAGGTCGGGCCATGCCAGTTTTCAAACTCGGCCACGCCGCCGGCCTCGTCCACGATGTCGTGGCCCGGCTGCAGGTAGAGGTGGTACGCATTCGACAAGATGGCCTGCGCACCAGTGGAGCGAATTTGTTCCGGGGTAAGCGTCTTGACCGTGGCTTTGGTGGCTACTGGGATGAAGGCCGGGGTGCGAATATCACCGTGCGGAGTGTGGATGACACCGCTGCGGCCGTGCTTGCCGGGGCCTTCGGGCAGGCGCTTGCCGACGTCGAAGCTCAAGTCCATTTCTATTCTTCTTCCTCATCTGCGGGGATAGGGGCTGGGGTGGCGTGTTTAGCTTCCCATTCTTCTTCCAGGGCGGTGCCTTCGATATCCAGGGTGGGCAGAATCTTCTCCAACCACTTCGGCATCCACCACGTCGCGCGGCCCATGAGGAACATGGTGGCAGGGACGAGGGTCATGCGGATAAAGAAGGCGTCGAAAAGCACGCCGGCGGCCAGGGCAAAGCCAAAGATCTGAATGAAAGGCAGCGGCTGGTTAATAAAGGCCACGAAGACCGAAATCATAATAATGGCCGCGGCCGTCACCACGCGGGCGCCCTGGGTAAAGCCGGTGATGGTGGCTTCGTCGACGGCGCTATATCGCCCGCCGGTGCCCTCCGGATGCCGCGAGATATGCTCGCGCATGCGGGTGACCAAAAAGACCTGGTAGTCCATCGCGAGGCCAAAGGTCACGCCGATGAGGAAGATCGGCATGAAGGAAATCAGCGGGCCCGGCGCGGGAACCAGGTTCCACAGGCCTTCCTGCCAGACCAGGACGGTCAGGCCGAAGGCGCCGCCGACGGACAGCAGGAAGCCCAGGCCCGCAACCAGCGGCACCAGGATGGAACGGAAGACCAAAAGCAGTAGCACGATGGCCAGGCCTACGACGATGGCCAGGTACGGCGCCATGGCTTCCTCGAGGCGCTCGGTGATATCGAGCTGCACGGCGGTCAGGCCGGTCAAGCCGATATCGGTACCGGTGGCGTCTTCAATCTCGCTGGTGGCCGAGCGCAACGCGTGCGCAACGTTGACCGTCGCGGCGTCCGTCGGCGCGGTTTCTGGGGTGACCATGATCTGCGCGGCGCGCTGGTCCTGGCTCAGGCCGACGATCTGCGCGTGCTTCACGCCGCCCAGCCCCTTAAGCTGGTCCGCGGTGTATAGGAAGGACGCGAGCGCGGCCTTATCCTCCGGCGAGGCATTATCCGCATCGCCTTCCGCGGTATCTACAACCTCAGCGACCGGGGCGATTTCCGGCTCGGCCTCGGCCTCGGGCTGGTCCGGCTGCGGCTGCTCAGGGGCTGCGTCCTCCGGCGCAACGTCCTGCGGTGCACCGTCCTCTGGTGCAGCGTCCTCGGGCGTGGCCTCCGCGTCTGGGGCGGGGGCGGGCGCGGGGGCTGGTTCGGGCTGGGATTGGGCGTCGACAAGCGGGGCGAGGGCGCCGGCATCCGCGTTGACCGTGTGGGCATCGACCACGGCGAGGAAGGGGCCGTTGACGCCGGGGCCGAAGCCCTCGGACATGATGTCGGCGGCCTTGCGCTGGGTGGTATCGGGATTGGAGGTGGTATCGGCCGGAAGGGCGAGTTCCATGTGGAGCACCGGCGCGGTCATCGCGCCCAGGGAGAGCACGACCAGCGCCATGGCCAGGCCGGGGACCTTCTGGACCAAGCGCACCCAGCGGTTGCCCATGGTGGGCCCGCGGCGGCGCTTGCCCTTGCGGGTCGGGTTGCCGGCCACGCCGGGAATGCGGCCGTTGAAGGCCTTATCGCCCAGCAGACCAAGCATCGCGGGGATGAGCGTAAGCGACACCAATACGGCGATGGCGACGGTGCCGGCGGCGGCCAAGCCCATGGCCGTCAAGAAGCCGATGCGTGCAATGAGAAGCGCAAAAAGCGCAGTAAAGACGGTCGCGCCGGCAAAGACCACGGAGGAGCCGGCGGTTCCCACCGCCATGCCTGCGGCATCTGGCCCGTCCATGCGGCGGCGCTCGGCGCGGTAGCGCGACAGGATAAACAGCGCGTAGTCAATGCCCACGGCAAGGCCGATCATGATGGCCAGGACCGGGGTCATATTATTGAGCTCAATCCAGTGGGTGGCAATGAACATGCCCAGCGCGCCTAGTCCCACGCCGATGACGGCGGACACCAAAGGCATACCCGAGGCCACCAGGGAGCCGAAGGTAAAGATGAGCACGATAAAGGCAACGCCGAGGCCGATTATCTCAGAGGTGGAATTGACCGCGATTTCATCGCCGAAGCCGGCACCATTGCCTTCTACCGTGAGGCCGCGGTCGCGGGCAATATTCATTGCCTCGGTAACGGTGTCTTTATCGGCCTGCTCCACGCTATAGGGCGACTCGGCGTCGAAATTAAAGGTGGTATAGGCAATGGTCTCGTCATCATTGACCATGGCGAGGTTGTCCGCGTCCGCGCGAGCGGATGCTTCCGGCAGCCCCATGTCCGTGAACTGGTGGATGACCTGATCCTGCAATCGAGGCGAGACCTCAAGCGGGTTGCCAAAGCGCGTGGTATCGCCCATCTCTAGGTTGTCCTCGAGGTAGGAGATGGTGGCGTCGATGGCCTCGCGGTTTGCGGGATCAGAAAGCTTCTGGCCGTCTGGAGCCTTGAAGACCACGTTGACCGAGGGCGAGTTGGCAGGGTTGCCGCCCTCTGGGAAGAGGTCCATGGTCTTGTAGGTGGCGTCGATGGACGGGGTTCCCTTGATGGAGAACTCGCTCGTCATCGGTTTCATCAGCAAGGCGGCGGCACCGCCGACGGCGGCGAGCAGCAGCAGCCATGCCACGATGACCTTCCACTTATGGAGGAAAGACCAGCGCCCAAGACGATAAAGCAGTTTAGCCACGGGTAGATGTACCTTCGCATTCGCGTGGGGGACGGGTTGAACTTTGCCCTAGTGTAGTTGCCGTGCCCCTTATTCCCTATTACTTAGCCGCCGGGCAGCCCGTATTCACAGACGATGCCAAGGCAGCGGGCCAAGAAAGAACCGTGGCCACCCGATGCAGTCAA
>NZ_JASOKQ010000037.1:0-9399 GCF_030216265.1 Corynebacterium sp. UMB0012 | reverse complement strand
TAGAAACCGAGTACTATCTCACCCAGCCCATCAACACAGGGCCGTAAAAGAAGCGGAACTAAACCCAGGACGCTTCAGTTCCAGCTGCAGCTTTAGCGCTCCTGTCGCCAGACTCGTAGCCTAGGTGGGCATCCATTTCAGCGTTGAGGTCTCTGGTAATCGAGGCTTGCAACATGCCGCGAACCAAGTCATTGGCATCCGTGGTGGACGTGTCTAGGTAATCGATCAGTTTCGCGATTTCAGGGCTAGCAAGAAGCTTCTTTTCAATCGCATCAATCTTGGCCTTATCAGCCGGATCTCGTCTCGCCACAGTAGTCATTCTGGTCCATCTCCTCATGCAGGTTAGGTACCCACACACCAACCATCAGACACTCTCTATTCCGAAGCCACTCCGGCGGCGTGGGCCGCGCACAACAAGGACCGCGATAAGCTGCAGGACATTAGCCGTGAGATGCTCGGCAGCGCCCTCGACTTGGTCATGGCCGCTGGCCACCCGTTCTACGATAATGACCACCAGAAGGTCGATATTCCCGACTATAGCTTCATGTACGAGGACGACTACGCCAAGCTTTCCGGAGGCGAGACCGACTGGAATTACTTCGAGTCCAACGATGACTTCAAGAAGATGGCGCAAGGTGACGTCAAGCCGTAGCAGAAGTATTGGGGTATCGCGCAGGTAGGTTCCACGTTGCAGAACTCCCGCTCGGGCGAGGCAAAGGCTCCATACTCGGACGAGCTTAACGACGTCGTCGATCTCCCCACCATGACGACTGGCGCCCTCAATGCGCTGGGACAGGACGAGGATGGCTTTTCCATCATGATTGAGGGCGGTGCCATCGACTGGGCCGGCCACGGAAATAACCCAGTGCGCGATATCGAGGAGACTCAGGACTTTAATAAGTCGGTTGATGCTGCCATCAAGTAGGTAGAGGAGAACTCCTCGTGGGAGGACACTTTGCTCGTCGTGACCGCGGATCACGAAACCGGTTATCTATCCGGTGCGAATGAGGCAGCGACGGACGACAACCCTGATGCGGAAGACCGCTTTAACGCCATGGAAGGCGAAAAGGGCAAGGTCGCTCGGCACGGTTGGTACTCCGGGCAGCACACCAACCAATTGGTGCCATTCTTCTTCAAGGGTGCAGGCTCTGAGGACATCATGGCTAATACCTCCGGTACGGATTCGGTGCGCGGCGATTTCATCGATAACACCTTGGTGGCCAACTTGGTCTTTGATGAGTGGTGGAACGATGGCACCGGCCAAGCAGAAGAGCCAGAGCAGCCAGGAGATACTGCTCACCCGTCTGATGAAGGCGGAAAGGAAGGAAGCAGCAAGGGCTTTGCTGCAGGTCTAGCTACGGGTCTGGGAATTCTAGGCGCCGTTGTCGGCGGCCTCGGCTTCCTGGCTACGCAGATGGGCGTGCTTAACATCGACTTGAAGCCCATGTATGAGCAGCTCAAGCGCGTGGGCCTGCGCTAAACAGAATAGGGCACAGCGCCTTACCTAAAGGTCCTGCCCTTCGCTTCCACGGCGAAGAGCAGGACCTTTTCTTAGCGCTGGGAAATCGGGGTCGGCTGGATCTTCCACACCTCGTTCGCGTAGTCCGCGATGGTTCGGTCCGAGGAGAAACGACCGGAATAACAGATATTCAGCCACGCTTTCTTTGCCCACGCAAGCTCGTCCTCTTTATACTCCGCGGCCATGCGGTCGCGGGTCTCGCGGTAGTCGGCGAAGTCACCTAGGACGTAGTACTGGTCTTGGGCGTGCTCCCCGAAGCCGTCGAGAAGCGAGGCGCGCAGATCGCCGAAGATACCGGCATTGTCTGCGCCCAGGGTGCCGTCGACAAGCGCATCCAGCACGCGGGCCAAGCCTGGCACGCTTTGGTAAAGCTCGCCCGGGTTGTATTCGGCGCGCAGCTGTGGCAACTCCTCATTGCGGGCGCCGAAGATATAAGCGTTGTCCTCGCCAACCGCCTCGACGATTTCTACGTTTGCTCCATCCATGGTGCCCAAGGTCAGGGCACCATTCATCATGAACTTCATATTGGACGTGCCGGAGGCTTCCTTGCCAGCCACAGAAATCTGCTCGGAGATATCAGCGGCCGGGATGATGTGCTCGGCGGGGGAGACGTTGTAATTTTCTACGAAGACGACGCGGATGATGTCTTTGGTGGCCGGGTCGTTATTGACCAGGTCTGCGATGGTGTTGATGAGCTTGATAATCGCCTTGGCGCGGTCGTAGCCCGGTGCGGCCTTGGCGCCAAAGATGAAGGTGCGCTTCGGCACGGTTTCGCCCTCGTCCTTGATGCGGAAGTAGAGGTCGAGGACGTAGAGGGCGTTCATCAGCTGGCGCTTGTACTCGTGCAGGCGCTTAATCTGCACGTCAAAGATGGAATCAGGGTCGATTTCAGCGCCTTGGTGGTCGTTTACCCATTGCGCAAAGTCGCGCTTATTGGACTGCTTGATGGCGATCAGTTCTCGTAGTAGGGCAGTATCGTCGGCCTTATCGGCGAGTTTGGCCAACTGGGTGAGATCAGTAACCCACGCATCGGAACCAGCCTGCTGGGTGAGCAGTTCTGCCAGGCGGGGGTTGCACATCTTTAGCCAGCGACGCGGGGTGACGCCATTGGTCTTATTGTTGAATTTTTCTGGCCAGAGCTCGTGCCATTCGGACAGCGTATCGGCCTTGATGATCTCGGTATGCAGGGCGGCGACCCCGTTAATGGAGTAGGCGGCGTAGCAGGCGATCCAGGCCATGTGAACCTGTCCGTTGGATACCGGCGCCATGTAGTCAATGCGGCCCTGATCCAGGCCGCGGTGGGCCATATCTTCGCGGAAGCGGCGGTCGATTTCTTCCACCAACTGCCAGATGCGCCAGAACAGTTTTTGGAAGATGGACACTTCCCAGCTCTCCAGGGCCTCTGCGAGCACGGTGTGGTTGGTGTAGGCGAAGGTATCGGTGACGATCTTCCACGCCGCATCCCAGCTCAGTCCATGGTCATCAAGCAAAATGCGCAGGAGCTCTGGGATGGCGAGCACTGGGTGGGTGTCATTGAGCTGGATGGAGTTGTACTGCGCAAAACCGGTGAGGTCCTCGCCGTGCTGGGCAATGTAGTTATCCACCATGGTCTGCAGGGATGCGGAGACAAAGAAGTACTGTTGGCGAACGCGCAGTACTTTGCCCTCATAGGTGGTGTCGTTGGGGTAGAGCACGCGGCAGATATCCATGACGCGCTCGCGATCGACAATGGCCTCCGTAAAGCGCTGGGAGTTGAAGGCATCGTAATCGAACTCAGCGATGGGCTCGGACTTCCACAGGCGTAGCGTGCCCACATTATCGGTTCCGTAGCCGGTGATAGGCATGTCATAGGGAATGGCGCGCACGTCCATATCATCGAAGTGGACACGGCGCTGCTCGGAGGCGCGGCGGATGATGAAGTCATAGCCGTTTTCCATCCACGCATCAGGCTGTTCCTTCTGGAAGCCATTCTCAAAGGACTGGCGGAAAAGGCCGTAACGGTAAAGCAGGCCATAACCGGTGACGGGGTAGTCCTGGGTGACAGCGGAATCGAGGAAGCAAGCGGCAAGACGCCCGAGGCCACCGTTGCCGAGCGCGGCATCGTGCTCAGCGTCGAGGACATCGCTCAGCTCGTGGTCGGCAGCGGTGGCCGCTGCCTTGGCATCGTCGACCAAGCCCAGGTTGGTGAGGTTATTGAGCAGCGCGCGGCCCTGCAGGAACTCCGCAGAGAAGTAATGCTGCTGGCGGGTCGCGGCATAGGCGGAACGGGTGCGCTCCCAGTTATCGGCAATCTGCTCCATGACGGCGCCGGATAGGCCCGACCAGAACTTGCGGTAGGAAGCGCTGTGCGGGCTCACACCGGAGGCCGCACGAACATGGGAGGGAACGGTGGATTCGAAAACAGAGTGCCGTGGCTGGCTCATGTGAAACCTTAAGTTAGTGGAAAGTCACGAAACGCCTGCCAGCTTAATAGGATTGGCGCAGCCTTGCAGGGGGAATAGGTAAAGGCGCGCCGGGTACCTAGGGCTTTGCCAAGTAGGTCAATGCCGCACCATACGCTGCCCTGGTGGAGGCATGGACGGTCGGGGCGTAGTCCGGCAGGAAGGTCGCCTGGTGGTTGACCGGTGGGTCTTGCAACTCGTCTTCCGGGGTGCAGCCGATGTGCCAAAAGACATAAGGTACGCCCCATGCCTGGGGTAGGTAGCAAAAGTCCTCAGAGGCGGTAGAAGGGGCGGCGATGACCGAATCGGAGCCGAAGGCGGCATCGAAAACCTCGGCCACTGGGGCGTGGGCCGTGGCGTCGTTATCAGTGACCTCGCCGTGAGCGTAGTACTCAAAGGTCGGGTCTTGCTCGCTTCCGGACGCCACACATTCGGCCTTGACCATGCGCTCGAGGGAGGCATAGACCTTTCCCGCGAGTGCGGGATCGTAATAGCGCGTATTGAGCACTAGCTCGGCAGATTCGGGAATGATGTTGTTTTTATCGCCGGAGTGTAGCTCGCCTACAGAGATGACAAAGAACTCGTGTGGGGCAACTTCGCGGCCCACGATAGCTTGGAGGCGGGTGACGATCATGGCCGCGATATAGGTGGGGTCGATGGAGTTATGGGGCATGGAGGCGTGGGCCGATTTTCCAAAGACGCGAATGCGCAGGGAATCGCAGCCGGCCATGATGGGGCCTGCGGTGTGGCGCACAGTGCCAGCTCGGCCGGGCATGATGTGTTGGCCAAGGCAAATATCGGGACGCGGCACGCGCTCGATGAGGTTATCGGCCAACATGTCCTTAGCCCCCACGGAGGATTCTTCGGCCGGTTGGAAAAGGGCGAGGAAGGTGCCGGACCAGGAGCTCCGGGAGGCGTCGAGAAGCGCGCAGGCACCCAGCAGCGCCGTGGTGTGCATATCGTGCCCGCAGGCGTGCATCTTTCCATTAGTGGCGGAATAGGACACGCCCGTGGCTTCCTCGACAGGCAACCCATCGAAGTCTGCGCGCAGCAAAGCAGTGGGACCATCGCCGTTGCGGAAGATAGCGACCATACCAAAGCCGCCGATGTTTTCTACTACCTCGCAGTCAAAATCGGCGAGCTTGGCGCGGATACGACCGGCGGTGCGCTCTTCTTCATGCGAAAGCTCGGGGTGGCGGTGCAGGTCTTCGTAAAAGTCCTGCTGCCACCCCAGGTCGGCTTCCTGGGACGTGACGAGCTGGGCGATGCGGGCAGAATCAGACATGGTTTCACACCTTAGGGATTGGGTAGGGTTGGCGCTATGCCGGTTATTCAATTTGATGTTTTGGTTCCCAACGGGCAAGCAGAGCGCGTCGCGGAAATCTTTACCACCGCCACCGACAAGCTGGTGGAGAGCGGTTCGCTTTCTTCCGCTGACGTTACTCACCCCAAGGCACCGCAGTTTCCAGAGGGGCTGGAGGAGCAGCTGCGGAAAAATTATCGCGACGAGCATGAGGACCGTGACCTTGCGGACGCGAGCGTGCACCGCTATGACATTGCGGTGGCGGGCGTGAGTGGCTCGGTCAACCAGCTGGGCATGGTGCTCTCGCGCCTTCTAACCCCGCATGCAGTGCTGCCCAAGGACCACGTATTGCTAGAAGATGAGCTGGCACATGAGCGGCCCGCCATCTTCCCGTGGTCGCTGTCCATTCGGCCTTAGAGCTGCTTGACGATGTCCCCGGCGGCCGCCGCTAGCTGCTGGGCCAACGAGCCTTCTTGGCTAAGGGGAGCGCAGTAGGCGTCGGTGTCATGCTCGAAGGAGCCGGCGACAATGCCCACCGGTGTTCCGGCTTGCCGGGCGAGATCCGTGATGGTTCCGACTGCCTTGCCGGTCAGAGACTGTTCATCAAAGCGGCCCTCGCCGGTAAGGACGAGATCGGCCGAAGCGATCTTTTCCGGAAGGCCCAGTGCTGCGGCCACGTGCGTGCCGCCGGACAGGACGCGCACGTGTTCCTCTGAACCCCAAAGGGTGCGTGAGAGCCAGGACAGGCCAATGGGAAGGCCACCCGCGGCGCCATAGTAGGCAGAATCTGCATCGGTGCCGGTAACCTCGCAGGCTCGGAGCATGGCGCCGGCCAGCAGCGCTACTTGTTCGCCTTGAGCTCCCTTTTGGGGGCCGTACATGGTTGCCGCCTGCACTGGGGTAGCGCGGGTATCTGCCAGCAGTGTGAAGTCGAGCATGCCCGCCTTGATATTGAGCTGCGCGGTGTCGATGTGGTCCAGCTGAACGAGGGGAGCGCCGCCCTTGGGCAGGGCATAGCCGCGGGCGTCGTGTGCGGCGGCGCCGAGTGCGGTGAGGATGCCCATCCCGGCGTCAATGCTGGCGGTGCCGCCTAATCCCAGCACGATCGAGGTAGCGCCACGTGTTTCTGCGTCCGCGATCAGCACCCCGGTGCCATAGGAATCGGCGTGGAGCGGATCCAGGCTGTCCTGCACAGCGGGCAACCCGGTGGCAGAGGCGGCGTCAATGAATGCCGTGGTTCCGGCGAGAACATAGCTCGCCTGAGTCAAGCGGCCATTGGCGTCGGTAGTGGGCAGGGTGATGGTCTCGGCGGATTGTCCACCGGCCGCTGCCGCCTGTGCAAGGACAGCGGCGGTGCCCTCGCCGCCATCAGCCATGGGCAGGGTGGTCACCGTGGCGTCGGGAAGCGCCTGGCGCACTCCCATAGCAATGCTGGCTGCGGCCTCGGGCGCGGAGGCGGTGCCTTTAAACGAGTCTGGGGCGACAACAATATGCATGCCCGTGATTATAAAGCCCGCCCGCGCTGGGGCACGGCGCGGCTTAGGATTCGAACGGACTACAGAAAATATCCATCTTTAACGTGGCTGGTAAAGGGGGTATGTATCTACCTGAACCCTCGAACCTGCTTGCATTATCGGTAGTTTGATAGGAAGCTGGTATCTGTTCTTACAAGTCCACAGAATGGAATGCACACCATGTCAGTAGATAGCCAAATCTCTGAGTACTACGACAAATTGCTCAAGCGCAATGCGGGAGAACCAGAATTCCACCAAGCTGTTTCTGAGGTCCTGGATTCGCTGAAAATTGTCCTAGAAAAAGACCCGCAGTACGCGGACTACGGCCTGGTGGAGCGCCTGTGCGAGCCTGAACGCCAGCTCATCTTCCGGGTGCCATGGATCGACGATAATGGCGAAATCCAGGTCAACCGCGGCTTCCGCGTCCAGTTCAACTCCGCGCTCGGCCCCTACAAGGGTGGCCTGCGATTCCACCCCTCGGTCAACCTGGGCATCATCAAGTTCCTTGGCTTTGAGCAGATCTTCAAAAACTCCCTGACCGGCCTGCCCATTGGTGGCGGCAAGGGCGGTTCTGACTTTGATCCTAAGGGCAAGTCCGAGGTAGAGGTCATGCGCTTTTGCCAGTCCTTTATGACGGAGCTGCACCGCCACATCGGTGAATACCGCGACGTGCCGGCCGGTGACATTGGCGTCGGCGGCCGTGAGATCGGCTTTCTCTTTGGTCAGTACCGTCGCCTGACCACCCAGCACGAATCCGGCATCCTCACCGGCAAGGGGTTGACCTGGGGTGGCTCCCTGGTTCGTACTGAGGCCACGGGCTTTGGCACGGTCTACCTCACCAATGAGATGATGAAGACGCACGGCGAGTCTTTCGACGGCGCCAAGGTTATCGTCTCCGGTTCTGGCAATGTGGCCATCTACGCTGCCGCTAAGGCCCAAGAGCTCGGCGCCACCGTAGTTGCGATGTCTGATTCCTCCGGCTACATCACCACCCCGAATGGAGTGGACATTGAACTGCTCAAGGATGTAAAGGAAACCCGCCGTGAACGTATTTCCACCTACGCCGAAGAGGCTGGAAACGGAGTGGAATTCCACAAAGGCGGAAATATCTGGGAAGTACAGGCAGACGTGGCTCTGCCGTGTGCCACCCAAAATGAGCTCGATGGCGAATCCGCAAAGAAGCTCGTTGACGGCGGCGTGCGCTACGTAGCCGAAGGTGCCAATATGCCGTCTACCCCAGAGGCGGTCCACATCTTCCAAGAATCTAAGATCAATTTCGCGCCGGGCAAGGCCGCCAACGCTGGTGGCGTTGCTACCTCCGCGCTAGAAATGCAGCAAAACGCATCCCGTGACTCCTGGTCCTTTGAGTACACCGATGATCGCCTCCATGCGATCATGTCCAATATCTTTAAAAACATCGATAGCACGGCTAAGGAATATGACCGTGAAGGCGATTACGTTGCCGGTGCAAATATTGCTGGCTTCAAGAAGGTAGCGGACGCCATGCTGGCACAGGGCGTTATCTAGCTGCTCACTTCTTCTTTCAAGTCCCCCTTCTGTGCTGCCTTTGTGTAGTGGAGAAGGGGAGCTTGTGCTGTAAATACGCGCCATAGATTGCGTGAGTGGGCGGTTGCAAGGCGATTGTCGGCACTGGAGGGTAAATCCGCAGTACACACTCGGTGCGTGGCCTCCACGTCTGGCGCGTGAGGGCATGTAAAATTCGCAGCATGTACCGTGTCTTTGAGTCCCTAGATGAACTAGTCCAGCACTTGGAAGAGGCCCATAGCCTCCCCATGACCTCTAATTGCATGGTTCCGCGCCATGAAATGCTCGCGCTTCTCGACGACCTCCGAAACGCCCTGCCCGTTGAAATTGATGACGCGCAGGATGTCTTGGATAAGCAGGATGAAATCCTCCACGGCGCCGAAGAGCGCGCGGACCAGACCATCAATGATGCTAATGCGCAGGCCGACGACATCGTGGGCCATGCTCGCGAGGAGGCGGATGCCACGGTGTCCCACGCAGAACAGCATGCCGCCAAGCTAGTGGCTGATGCTGAAGCTCGCGCTCAGTCCATGGTGGAACAGGCCCGCGCGGAAGCAGACCGCACCATCGCTCAGGCCAATGATGAATATGAGCGTTCCGTGGCAGAAGGCCGTGCCGAGCAAGAGCGTATGGTTTCGGAATCTGAAGTTGTGCGCCGCGCTGATGAGGAAGCACACCGCATCGTGGAGTCCGCCCACACCGAGTCCAACCGTCTGCGTAGTGAATGCGACGAGTTTGTAGACGGCAAGCTAAGCGAATTTGAAACCACTCTCAATGGACTACTGCGCACCGTAAGCTCCGACCGCTCTGCACTGCGCGGCGGTGCCGGAGTCCGTTCCCGTGGCGGCGACTACCAGTCCTCGGGTCGTGCCGGTGGCGTTGCGGGCGGCTCCCGTTACGCAGAAGGCGAGGCCTACGAGCGTCGCTATAACGAGCGCTAAGCCTTTAAAATCTTTCTGCCCTCAAGTTTCATTTCCCGGAGGTACCCGGGCTGGGGAGCTTAAGGGGTGAGGGATGGTTTGGTCCCTTGCATCAGGCACGGCCAAAGACCCTGGTGGGTGGGCAGACGGTTTGTCG
>NZ_JASOKQ010000036.1:0-13227 GCF_030216265.1 Corynebacterium sp. UMB0012 | reverse complement strand
CGACACCACACCACGCCGCATGTAGCACATCACTGCTGCCACACCGTGGATTTACCGTCCCGGAGCCAGATATATGCTCCCGGAGCATATACTTCTCTGAAACCTAGAGGTCAACCACTACAAATCACCGAATCCAGACACACTTTCTGTCGTTTAACCCTTAGTTCCGCTCTATGAAGTCTTCCTCGCTTGTTCCCGGCCTCATCGCCGGCGCCATCCTTGGCTTAATGCTGTGGCTGGGCTCTGGCATGTTCTGGCTCTTTGTGGCCGGCTTGGCAATCGGCATCGCCGCAGCCCCGCTTCTAAAGCTGGCCGCCGATCCTTCTCGTTCGCGCAAGCGCCGCGATAGTTCCTTCCGCGACTAGGTCCGCCGACTAGGTCCGCACAAGTCTCACGCAATCCACTTATAAAATGCAGGACACGTATAAAATATTCGCAGCAACCTTCCAGACGGGCTTAGTAGAAAAAGAAAGTCTTTATTAACAAGGGGAGCGCCGCGACGCGTTCCCCTCCGTCTTGAAGGAGAACGCTAAGTGTTAGCACCCTCGCGCATTGTAGGGCTCGATATAGCCCGCTCACTTGCGATTATCGGCATGATAGTTCTGCATATGGCCTCCTTGGTGTGGCATACCAAGGTCACTTTAAATGGCCTGCCCGCCGCACTATTCGCCGTTCTGGCCGGCGTCACGTTGATGCTTATTTCCCGCGATTTCACGGCGACCACGTTCCTGCGCATCATCGCCCGCGGCTGCATAATCACACTTATCGGCCTCGCCCTGCTGCCCGTGGGCGGTGAGATTCAAATCGTCCTCGTGGTCATCGGCATCACGATGATCCTGGTGTCCTGGGTCCCGCCGCTGCGCTGGTGGTGGAAGCTCCTGCTTCTCGCCGCTGCTACCGCCGCCGCGACCATAAAATATGCGCCGCTGACCCTTCCGCAGGTCTATCCGCTGCTGGCCTATTGTGCCTATTTCCTTGCTGGCATGCTGCTCTATGAGATCTATATCCGCAGCGCCCGTGCCGCTGCCCAGTGGGTGTCCACTGCCATCGCCGCGGCCGTTGCGGCAGCCGGCTTTTACTTCCGCTTTACCCCGGATATGCCTGGCTGGCTGCGCTTTACCGGCCACACCGGCGTGCTAGGAGAGATTGTTCTGTCCATCGCCGTAGCCGCCATCGTCCTGCACCTATGCCTGCTTATCGGTCGGGCGGTGCCTAAGCTGGCGTATCCCTTTGCTGCGCTGGGGGCGATGTCGCTGAGCATCTACATCCTGCATGTGCTCACCGCTTACTACTGGCAAAGTCACGTCTCCCTCCACAACACCGGGTGGGCCTGCGCGTTTATCGCCCTCTTCCTCGTCCTCGCGAGCCTATGGCGCCGCCTGATAGGGAAGGGGCCGGCCGAATGGGCCGTCGCTAAGATCATCGCCATCGCCGTTCCTGCCGGAAAGAAGGACTAATCATGCAGCACAAAATCTTCCCCGCCCTGCTTACCGCCGGCATCGTGGCATTAACCGCCGCCCCTGCCAGCGCCCTCGAGCACGGCGAGCCGGCCCAAGATTCGGCGGAGTCTCGCACCGTGGCGCAGTTGAAAATCGGGCGCGTGGGCAGCTTCGGCGATTGCACCGGCACCCTCGTAGCCGCCCAGTGGGTGCTTACCGCGCGCCATTGCCTCGAGTCCGTCAACAATGAGGGCACGCAGGCCCGCATCAATGGCACCACCTACGACGCCGATTCGTGGGCGCTATCCCCGCTTTCCGACGCCGCCCTTCTCCACCTCACCACCCCCGTCACCGACACCACCCCGGCCGAGATTTCCACTCACGTGCCAGAACCCGGTCAGCGCGGCACGCTTTACGGCTGGAGCAGCAGTTCATCTATGGCGCGCCGCGGGCAGCTGCCGCAGGCGGAGATGGAAGTGGCCGAGCTCCTCGGCGCCGGCCCTGCTGGCCCCGCTAGCTCCACCGAACCAGGTGCCGCAGACGCCTCCGAGGTTGGCGCCGAGGTTGCCGCCGAGGATGCCGCTGGCGGAGAAAGCATTCCCGCGGCCGAGGCCATGCCGGGGCTCAGCGCACCAGAGGGGACAGAAAGCGTACCGGCCGGCGAAGCGATGCCGCTGATTGAAAGCGCGATCCTCGATGTGCACTCCACCGGCCGCGCAGGCATGCAGGGCGGCGACTCCGGCGGGCCTTTCTTCGTCGACGGAAAGCTTGCCGGTTTGGCCACCGCGGGAACGGCGAATGGGGATCCGGACTTGCCCTCGCCAAGCGCGGCAATCACCACGCTGGCCGGCACCAAGGACTGGGTAGAAGGCGTGGTGAGCGGCCGCGATAAGGAAGCAATCCTTACCGCAGAGACCACCCCTGAACCGCCGAAAACCCCGCAGACCAGTGCAGATCGTGCGGGGCTTTATGGGAGCATAGCAGCCGTCGGCCTGATCGCCGCCGCGGTGCTGGCGCGGATTCCCCGCCTGCGCAACCGCGGCCGCAAAGGCTAGAAAATCTCGATGCGTCCGCCCAGGGACTCGGATTGGCGCAACTGCGCCACCCACTTCGGGCCGCCTGGGTGCAGGCGCAGCACTGGGCGGGAAGAAATCTTGATCGGGGAGACCGATTCCTTGCGCGCGCCGGAGCGGGCGTCGATGCGGGTGCGGGCGCGGTAGCCGGCGTCGGTAAGCTCAGCGATGGAAGGCTCAGGGGAGTCGAGCTTCTCGCGGGCGTCGTGCAGCAAGTCCAAGGCCTCGTCCAATGCCTCCACCAACGCCGGCGCATTGGTCTCGCACATCTGCTGCACCAGCTCCGGGTGAGTGCCGGCCACGCGGGTAGCGTCCTTGAAAGAACCGGCAGACAGGGACTGCGCCAGGATTCCGCCGTTATCGCCCACCACGGCGAGGATCTCCGCAAAGACGTGTGGCAGGTGGGAAATGCGCGCCACCGCGGCATCGTGATTAGCCACGCGGATAGGCACCGCCTCTGCGTGCACCATCTGGGTCATGCGCACGACCTCGGTGAAGGTCTCAATCCACTGCTTCGGAATCTTTTCCCCGCGCGCCTCGCACTCGGCGGCGTAGTCATAGGTAATGCCCCACGCCGCGCGGCGGAACAGATCCTTCTGCGAGTTATCCCAACCGGACTTTGACGTGCCCGCCATCGGGTGGCCGCCCACATAGCGCGACTCCATTCCGCGCTCCAGGACCTGTTGGCGCACTGCCGTCTTAACGGAAACGACGTCCGTAATACCGCAGCTCGGCGCGTGCTCCTGAATGGCATCGAGGACGCTTCCCACAGCGCCCATCGGCACGGCTATGACAATGAGCGCGTTCTCCGTCTCCGCGCGGGTCAAAATCGCCGGAAGATCATCGGTGACGTCAAAACCCTGCTTTACTGCAGTGCGAGCGCCGGACGTGGAGTGGTTGTATCCAAAAACGTGGTGATTGTATCCGGCGAGATCGCGCAGCAAAGAGCCGCCGATGAGGCCGAGGCCAATAATGCAGATAGGGCGTTGAACATCTTGAGAACTCACGATGACAATTGTGGCACAACACGACTAATCTCACGAGGTATGAGCAACGAAAATTACTCCTTCGCGGTAACCGTCGCCCGCAACGCGGGCCAATGGCTGGTGCGCAGCTTCAACGATGACTTTGAGGATCCGCAGACTTCCATCAATGCGGTGCGCAGCCTGCGTTCCGAGGGTGCTGCGTTCGCGCTGCTGTGCGTGGAGGATGCCTATTTTATTGCCGTGCGCCCAGTGCCGGGCGGGGTAAAGATGCTCATCTCGGACGCCACCTATGGTGTCGACGATGACTTCGCTGCCGATTTCATGGATATCAACGACCATGAAATCCCGGATGTGGACCCCGAAGAGGCCGATCCTTATGGCGAGGGCGATTTCGATATCTTCGCTGACCTTGGTCTATCCGAGGACCAGGTGGGCTACATCATTGACAATGATGAGGACTGGCCTTCCGATATGTTGCTGCGCATCGCCGGCGAGCTCGGCTTTGGCGATGAGTTGGAAGACGTCATTGATAACGCCTGAGCCCTTGCTGCGCGCTGAGGCTCGGATGCGCCGTGCCCTCGACGTCGCCAAGCGTACGCCGGCCGGCGACGTCCCCGTGGGTGCGGTGCTGTACGACGCCGCCGGAACCGAACTTGCCACCGGCGTCAACCGCCGCGAAGAAATGGCGGACCCGACCGCCCACGCCGAGGTCGAGGCCATTCGCCAGGCCGTCCGCGTGCACGGCGATGGCTGGCGGCTTTCCGGTTGCGAGCTCGTCGTCACCCTAGAACCCTGCGCCATGTGCGCCGGCGCCTTGCAAGCTGCCCGTGTTTCTTCCGTGGTCTTTGGCGCCTTCGAGCCCAAGACCGGCGCGTGCGGCTCGCTTATCGATGTCCTGCGTGCCCCCACCGCCCCCTTTACCCCGCAGGTCCGCGGCGGCGTCCTCGAAGACGAATGCGCTGGGTTGCTCCGAAACTTCTTCGACGGCCTGCGCTAAACGTGCGTACACTGGTTGTCATACAACAACCGTCTACTCAAAGGAGTGAACATGGGCGATTTGGAAAACAAGAAGGATGGCCTTGTAGGCAAGGCAAAGGAAGCCTACGGCGAAGCTACCGACAACAAGGACGTAGCTAACGAGGGCAAGGCCGACCAGGTCACCTCCGAGGCTAAGGACAAGCTGTCTGACGCTGCCGAAGGCATCAAGGACAAGGCCAACGAGGTTATCGGTGGCCTGAAGGACGACTAATCCTCGTCCCCGTTTCTCATATCGCTGCGCTGGCACCCCGCCGGCGCAGCGATTTTGTCGCTCGGGCCCACTCCCGTAATCTGGAACGCGGTGGCGTGTCCGAGCGGCCGAAGGTGATCGCCTCGAAAGCGATTGTTGGGTAACCCCCAACCGCGGGTTCAAATCCCGCCGCCACCGCGCGAGGCCCCGACCTGTTAATGCAGGTCGGGGCCTATTTTAGTTTTTCTCCGCCAGGGAGCCTTGGGGCGCTGGGGTGGCTAAAGCGTCCTGCTTTGGGCGTGCAGACCGCGCGCGGCGGTGCTGCAGGGTGGGGAGGAACCACGTTGCGATAGCCGCGACGACAGCAATAATGCCCGCGGTCCACGTGAGGTATTTCACGGGGGTAAACCACCACGCCAGGGCCGCGATTGCTGCGATGACGATCCATGCGACGGGCACGAGGAAGCTGGGTTGTTCGGCCCACGGTTCCCGTGGGAATCGGCTACGGGCCTCTGCGCGGATGCGGCGTGGCGTTTTATGGCCAAGTGTCAAGGAACAGGCGACCACAAAGCCCAATCCGATACTGGCGATGAGCAGGTTGCCGCTTACGCCGCCGAACATAAATACGCCGACGGAAAGAGCTAAGGATAAGCGTTCACCGAACGTGAGTGGGAAGTTCTGTGTGGGATCCACATCTGGATAGATGCTGGTGAAGATGTCTTTGCGGGAGTCGTTTTGCATTCTTTGCTTCTTATAGGGGTGGTTTATTGACAGCTGGAAGAAGTTAGGACAGGATAAACTTACTGCACTAAGGCAAGCCTAGCCTATATCGTCTTTAGACACGGAAACAAGGTTCTCAATATGATTGGAAAACTGTGGAAGTCGGCGTTCGGCATCATCGTCGCTGCTTTCCTCGTCGCGGCATTCGCCCCACTTTTGTCATCTGCTCCAGTGGCCCACGCAGATGAATCCTGCACATGGAAGTGGGGTATCAAGCAGTCATTCCGCAGCTACGTCAAGGGCAATATCGCCCACGGTGGATGGGGTGCCAATGGCATTGGCTTTACAGGCGACGAACAGGGCGATGGTGCGTTCGTCTTTACCCCAGGAAAGCCCGATGCGTCTGGTGGAAACGTCACGATTCCGTTCAATGGAACGCTGAGCTTTACCGGCCACGATGGGATCTTGGACATGACGATGTCGGACTTCAAGGTCAAGGCCTCTGGAAAGCAAGCGCAGATTTCCGTGGACTACGTCTCCTATGAGATGAACCGCCAAGACCTCAGCCGCGGTAAAAAGATCCAAGGCAATGATGAGGTAATCGCCACCATTAATCTGGCCAACCCCGTCGAAGATGGTGCCGGGAAGGTTGATTTGTCTGGATCTACCGCTCTGACCTCCGGCGGGGCCAAGCTATTTACCGGCTTCTACCAGCCGGGCGAAGCCTTAGATCCGTCCTCCGGCAGCATTGCGCTCGACGGCTCGTGCGCCGGATCCGGTTCTGGCTCTGATTCCGGTGGGAAGCGCCCATTGACCTCCATTACGGGTTCCTTCACGGGCTTTAACAAGGAAGCTATGGACATCTTGTCTGAAACCAATGACACGATGAACGGGATTACTACGTTCATGGGCAATACCCAGGCGTTCCTGGATGAGTTGGAGTCTTTCAATAACCGGGGTGGATCGAACTCGAATTCGGGTGGTTCTACTTCGGGTACGTCGAACTCCACTGGAGGAAACTCGGCTTCTACTAACTCTGCATCGGGAAATTCATCACCGAGCAACTCTGGTTCGGGCGGAGGCAGCGGTGCTTCAGGTGCTGGCAAAACAGCGGCTTCTGGTCCTGCGCACTCTGGATCTGCGAGCTCTGGCACCCCGAGCTCAGGTAGTTCGGGCGAGGGAGGATCTGGCGGGGACGGTGCCGTCTGTGAGGCTACTGGTGTTACTCAAGCCACTGCTCAGTGGGGTTTAAAGAAATCCTTCCAGTCCTATATCACCGGATCCATTGCCCAGGGCCGATGGGATCTCTCTGGTGTTGGCTATGACAATGGGCGTTTCCAATTCACGGGTAACTCTGGTGCCGTAAAAGATGGCGCGGGCTCCGTGCAATATGGCGGAAGCATGCAGTTCACTGGGCACCACGGCAAGTTGGACCTTAACATCGCCAACCTGGAAATCACCTTTAACGGCAATTCTGGCGAGCTTATTGCTGACGTGCGCTCTTCCAATATGGAAGGGAAGAAGAATGACTTTGGACGCACTGTTATTGGCACCCTGAACTTTAAATCCCTCGACATCGGCACGGACGCCGTGTCCGGTGAAGCTGCGGTATCGCTTTCTGAAGCCGGTTCCCAGGCACTCGCTGAGTTCTATGAACCAGGCACCCAGCTGGACCCGTTGAGCTTCCACGCCACCTTGGGTGGAAGCGCTGATTGCGCCGCCGTATCCGGTGGTGGCGGATCTAGCTCTGGTTCTGGATCCGGCGGATCCGGTGGATCTGGCGCAGGCGGAAACGGAAAGGGAACTCTTAGTTCCAAAAGCGGCGCTCATGCCGGGGCCGGGGATCCAGTGCTAGCCGGTGACTCGGGGCAGGGATACGAGGACGGATCGAACAGATTCAAGGTCAAGTCCGCGACGTCTCCCGGCGGGAGCCTAGATAACCCGACGACCTATCTACTGCTCTTCATTGTCGGATTGATCATCGCCGGTGGCTCCACCAGCCGGCTTGTCATGAACAACTCTTAGAAAGATTGCCGTGAAACTTGTTCTTCGTTTCCTCGTACCATTCCTGTGCATCTTCAGTCTTACCGCGTGCGGTGTGCAGGGAAGCTATACCGATCAGCTACCGGATCCCGCTGATCTCTCGGATCCCAGATCTTTTGAAGGTGTCAGTGACGTCAAAGATTTTGACGATATCGAACCGGTTACTGATAAGGCAGAGCCGGCGCTTCCGGTGGAGCTTACCGATGCCGATGGTAACGACGTTACCGTCACCGATGCCTCCCGCATCCTGGCTTTGGATATCTATGGCACCTATACCAATACCCTTAGCGGCTTGGGGCTTGCGGATAATATCGTCGGCCGCACAGTTTCTTCTACCGAGCCCAACCTGGCCGATCTTCCGGTGGTGACCGAAGGTGGCCACAACATCAACGTGGAGGCGGTGCTGGAGCTGCAGCCGACGCTCGTCATTGCAGACCATTCCATTGGCCCGCGCGATGCCATCGATCAAATCCGCGCGGCGGGTGTCACCACCGTGGTGATGGAACCTGAGCGCACGATCGATTCGGTGGGTGAGGACATCACCACGCTTGGCGATGCCCTCGGCCTGCCCAATGAAGCACGCGAGCTGGCGGATCGTTCCACCAAGGAAATCGACGAGGCAAAGGAAGCCATCAAGAAGTTGGTTCCCGATGATCCAATGCGCATGGCGTTCCTTTACGCTCGCGGAAACGGTGGCGTCTTCTTCATCATGGGTGATGGTACCGGTGCGCAAGATCTGATTGAAGGCATTGGCGGTGTGGATGTGGCTGCAGAAAACAACCTTTCCTATGCGGAACCCGCTAATGCTGAGGCGCTGGCGCGCATCAATCCAGAGGTGATCATCATGATGACCAATGGCCTGGAATCCACCGGCGGAATTGACGGCTTGCTGGAGCGGCCCGGCGTTGCTCAAACCACCGCCGGCCAAAAGAAGCGCATCGTGACCATCCCGGACGGCCAGTCGTTGGCATTTGGTCCCATGACTGGGCAAACGCTGGTGAAGCTAGCAAAGGCTGTGTATGACCCGGACAATGAGTAAGGACCCGGACACCTTCGCACGCCGACGCACGCAGCGGACTTGGATATTCGTACTGCTGGGGATCCTCACCGTTGTCGCGGCGCTCATCTCCGTCGTGCTGGGGCAATACTATGTACCGCTGTCTGATCTCTTTCGCATTTTGGCAGCTGGCCACGGGGAGGATTCCTTGACCGCAAGTGTGGTGTGGGGCATCCGCCTACCGCGTTTGGCCTTGGGGCTCGTGGTGGGCGCGGCCTTGGGCGTTGCCGGCACGCTGATGCAGGCGGTATTTGCCAACCCCTTGGCAGAACCCTCCATTATTGGCGTTACCTCCGGTGCGGGCGTTGGTGCGGCCGTGGTCATCGTCTTTAATATCGAGTTCTTCGGTACCTTTACCGTTCCAGCCGCGGCCTTCCTGACCGCGCTGCTGGTTACCTTCATCATCTATCAGCTTGCGCGCCACAACGGACGGGTGGCTGTGGTGCACCTGATTCTCACCGGCATCGCCATCAATGCGGTATGCAACGCCATTATCTCTTTCATGGTGTACCTAGCGCCGACCGCCAACCGCGAAGCGATCATCTTCTGGCAGATGGGCTCCCTCAACGGCTCACAGTGGAAACACGTGTGGGCGGTACTGCCCATCGTGGTGGTTGGCCTCGCAGTGGCCTTGCGCCTGGGTAAGCAGTTAGACGTCCTCGCGCTCGGCGAGCGCGCCGCCGCGCATACCGGTGTGAACGTGCCACGGCTGCGCATCGTGGCGATCGTGGCATCGGCAGTGTTGACTGCAGGGGCCGTTTCCTTCGCCGGCCTCATTGGCTTTGTGGGACTTATCGTTCCCCACCTGCTGCGCAGCATCGTCGGACCAGAAAACCGCATCCTGCTGCCGGCTTCCGCCCTTGGCGGTGCTGTGCTCATTGGTTTCGCTGACGTGGCAGCGCGCACGATGATTCCCTTTGCGGATCTTCCCATCGGCATTTTCACCGCGCTGGTGGGCGGTCCCACGTTCTTCATCCTGCTACGGCGCATGATGCGCAAAGGAGCGCACTGATGATAAACGTCAAAGACTTAACTGTTCGCGTGGGGGAGCACACCCTCGTGGACCAAGTGTCCTTTACCGCCCAAGCGGGCGAAGTTACCGGGCTTATCGGCCCGAACGGCGCCGGCAAATCCACCGTACTTGCCGCCGTTGCCGGAGACATCGATTATTCCGGTGAAATCACCGTGGGTGGGCTATCGCCCAAGGCGCCAGCGCGAGAGCTCGCGTGCACGCGTGCAGTGATGCTCCAGGACGTCTCGGTGTCCTTCGAATTCCTCGTCCGCGATGTCGTTGCGATGGGGCGCCGCCCGTGGGAAGGAACTGCCTACGCAGACCTTGACGATGACTTTATTGACGCCGCCCTCGATACCGCCGGCGTCGCGCACTTAGCGGGCCGAGACATCAGCACGCTGTCCGGCGGTGAGCGTGCCCGCGCGGCCTTCGCACGGGTGCTTGCCCAAAATACCCCGGTGATCTTGCTCGATGAGCCAACGGCCGCGCTGGATATCCGGCACCAAGAACAACTGTTGGGCTCAGTAAAAGCCCTTGCCCGCGAGGCAGGCGTCGCCGTCCTCGTGGTGCTGCATGACCTCAATGCGGCAGCAGCATATTGCGATCATCTCGTATGCCTAGCGTGCGGGGGATTAGCAGCCCAAGGGCGCGTAGATGAGGTCTTTACCGGTCCTACCTTGTCTCAAGCGTATGGCTGGCCGATATCCGTCGAGGGGCTGCGGGTACATCCGCAGCGTGCAACGCCCACCATCAACCCACTCTTCTCACACAAATTGGAGGATTTCCATGTTTAAGAAAGTAGTGGTCACTGCTCTCGCGGCGACCGCACTCACCGTGCCACACGCTTCTGCGGAAGAAACCTGCACCATAGAATCCGGTTCCTTGAACTGGGGAATTAAGTACTCGTGGCGTTCCTACCTCAAAACCGGTTTCGCTGCTGGTGATTGGTCCACTAGTGGCCCAGTGACGCAAACCGGTGATCCTAAGGGGAAGGATTTCTCTTTCGGCTTCGAGGTAGATCCTGAAACCTCTACGGTAACGGTAGATGAGGAGGGCAATGTGGTGTCGTCCAATATCGAAAGCAAAGACTCCTCGATCACGTTCACCGGTCACCACGGCGCTCTACATTCCACGGTTGTGGCACCTTTCATCAAGACCTCCGGTAATGAAGCCCATCTCGGTTCCGGCTACGAGGTTTATCACGTAGAGGGTAAGAATATGCTTCAATACACCGAGGACGACCACATCGACGCCAATAAGCGCACCGGGGATGGGATCTTTGGCCACGGCACGGCGCAATGGACCAAGGAGGGCGATACACTCACCCTTTCCGCCAGCGATGTGCGGTACAAGGAGCAGCAGGGAACAAAAGATGGAAAAATCGAGGGCGTAGACCAACTCTTCATGGGCATGTATAGCTCGGAGAACAAGCCTGAGCTTGATGATGCCCACCTAACCCTCAAGGTTTCCTCTGGTTGTGGCCAGAAGAAGGAAGAATTGCCGCAGGATCAGAAAAAGCCGCAGAATGAGCCTGCTCCGGAGCCGCCGGTAGCTTCGCCGGAAAAGGAAGAGAAGCCACGGAGTCAGCCACCAGCGAGCTCGCAGACCCTGGCATCGCCGAAGAAGCCGGAGACCTCAAAGAGCCCTGAATCTTCGGAGTCTAAGAAGCCGGGAACTGATAAGCCTGAGAAGGACACTCCCTCCGGTTCTAGCTTTGCCAAGGTGTGGAACTACATCTTGGGCGTAGCAACCATTGGCAGCATGTTTGCCATTCTTGGGCAGGCCTTTATAAAGTCGGGCGCCCTTGAGAGCGTGCGTGCTCTTCTCCACAGGTAATAGGGGTTAGCTAAGCGCCCCGTGCCGGCAGCCACATCCCAATACCGTGAGCACTGCTTGCGGGGGTGGGGAGTTAGTTCTTTTGGTTGATTTCTCCCCACAAGCCTTGTAGATAAGGGTTGCCTAACCTTACTTTTATATTTAGACATTAGGTAAGCATTACTTTGGAGGAAGTCAGTGACTGTGACGCTCAAGAAACCATTATCCGTCGCATTGCGCGAGGAGACCGCCCAGGCTCACGAGAACGCGGAGGGTTCGGCGTTTATGCAGCGGCTCATGTCGGGCCAGCTGAGCGCTGAGGCCGCAGCCGATTTGAGTGGCCAGCTGTGGTTTGTTTATGAGTCTCTGGAGCATGGAGTCCGCAGTGTGGCGCATACTCCAATCGCCGGTGCGGTGGCCGATCCACGCCTTGAGCGGCGCTTCGCTCTGGAGGCGGATTTGGCGGCGCTCGTCGGTAGCGACTGGCGCGAAAAGATCCGGATCCTGCCGGCCACGGCATCCTACGTTGCCCGCCTAGAAGAGGTATCCGGCAGTGCGGCAGAAGTGGTAGCCCACCACTATGTTCGGTATCTCGGTGATATCTCCGGCGGCCAGGTGATTGCCGCGCGCCTCGGCACGCTTTATGACATCGAACCGGATGCACTGAACTTTTATGACTTCAGTGCTATCGGCAAGATTCCGCCGTACCGCAAGGGCTACCGCGAACGCCTAGACAGTCTCATGCTGACTGCGGAGCAGCGTGAGGCATTGCTCTCGGAGGCGCAGCGCGCATTCGCTTTCAACTCGGGAATCTTCGCCGAGCTTGATAAGCGACACTGATTTACTTTTTCTAATTTTCCAATTAAGGTAAGGCTCGCCTAATGTTTTAGGCAAAGCTTCACCACTGCTCTCAAGAGGAGAAATTCATGAAAACAACATCCGTCATTGCCGTTGGAGCGGTTGCACTCGGCGCCGTCACCGCGCCCGTAGCCTCTGCCGATGAGGCTCCAGCCGATGTCCCCGCCGTGGAATCCGGCCAATTGAATTGGCCCATCAAGGAATCCTTCATTCACCACGTGGACACCAATCCGCTTGCCAAAGGCATAATCAATACCACCGAAGGCGCGGAGAAGGTAGGAAAGGACTTCACCTTCCCGGTCGATGCCGCCCACACCACGCTGGATGCTGAGGGAAACGGCACTATTGGTACTCAGGGATCCGTGCAGATTCAAGGCTATCCAGGCTTCGGCCCTAATGGTTCCTACGGCCTGGATCTCACATTCTCGGATATTAAGGTAGAAGTAGCAGGCGAAAACGCCACCATCACTGCGGATTATAAACTTACGGGCGCCTCGGGCCCGCTTAAGAACAAGCCGGTTGAATTGTCTGGCGATGACGCCGCAATCTCTACCTTCACGCTTACTGAACCCTTGGTGCCGGAAACCGGCAAGTCCTACGCCACAACTGATGCCCCCACCTCGCTAACCCAAACGGGCTCCGACATTTTCTTGGGCAAGTACCCGGTGGGGCAGCCGCTTGACGATGCCAACTCTGATCTCACCGTGGCATTCGACGGTGCCTCCGAAAACGCTAAACCATCTGACCAGGGGACCCCAGAAAAGAAGCCTTCGGGCGACAACGCTGCAGCCGATGGCTCTTCTTTCCACGGTTCTTCGTTCGGCAAACTAGGCAAGACCATTGCTGCTGTTATCGAGCAGGTAAAGAAAATTAGCGCCTTCTTCTCTGACCTCGTTCTTCCCGGCCTGAGTTTGTCGAAGTACGTTTAAACAGCGAGCGCGCTCTCGCGGCCGTATTGTCTACGCCGCTCCGCCGTGGCCACCCGATCGAGTCCTT
>NZ_JASOKQ010000035.1:0-16423 GCF_030216265.1 Corynebacterium sp. UMB0012 | reverse complement strand
GAAATCTAGAAAACGAACCCCCAAAACGAAGAAAGTCTCGAAACATCGAAATAGGAACGATGTCTCGAGACTTCACAATGGTGCCCCCAGTGGGACTCGAACCCACACTGAATCGATTTTAAGTCGACTGCCTCTGCCGATTGGGCTATGGGGGCAAGGGCAAGGAATATTTTAGGCCACCTCACCCTGCGAGAGTTAACGAGGGGTACCCTCCGCAGCCAGACCAGCGATAATACCGTCGAGAATGTCCTTTTCACTGATGAAAAAGCTGCGCGCATCGCAATTTCGCTCGATAAGCTGCATGATGCCTTCGACGGCTACCGCCCCACCGCCAATGACGTCGGCACGGCCGGGGTGAATGACGGGGTTGAGGGCGCGGACGTCGGAAGGCAGGCTAATAAGCTGCTGCAAAAGCACGCGCAGGGCATCGAAGCGGAGTTCAGACCCGTGAATGGCATCGGCGTCGTAGCGCTCAAGGCCCTGAGCCAATGCAGAAAGAGTGGTGAAAGTGCCTGCGCAGCCGACGATGGTACGGGCCTTAGAAATAGGTACTATCTTCTCCACTTCTGCCGTGCGCTCGCCGACGTACTCGGAAGCGATCTCAATCTCCGACTCGGTAGGCGGATCTGTTCGCATAATGCGCTCGGTTAGCCTGACGCACCCCATGCGAGCCGAGTGGGTGCCCAAGATATCGCCATCGGCCGTGCCTACGACGAACTCGGTCGAACCGCCGCCCAGATCGATGACACAGAATGGCCCGCGGTCTGGCTCCACATCGGCCACGGCACCATTAAAGGACAACAGAGCCTCTTCCTCGCCCGAGACGACCTCGGCCTGTGCGCCAGGCTGAATTTGGCTGAGCAACTCAGCGGTCATGTCGAAGAATTCCTGTTGATTCTTGGCATCGCGAGTAGCGGAGGTAGCGACCATCCGCACGCGGGTGACCTTCTCAAACTTCATCTGGCGTACGTAGCCTTCCAAGGCCACGCGGGCGCGGTCTAGGGCCGCAGGGGCGATTTCGCCAGTGGCATCGACTCCTTCTCCCAGGCGGATGATTTCCATGGTGCGGGTAATATCGCGAACTTTGCCGTCATCCTGAATTTCAGAGATGAGCAAGCGAATCGAATTGGTACCGCAATCAATCGCAGCAACGCGAGTCATAGCAGCCCTCCTATTCCGCATTAGAGAAATCGAATTGGGCCAGGTCAATCCCCAGTTCCTCTACGCTGGGCCAATCTTGCGGGATGGCAGAGCCTCGAAGCTTGCCGTGGTCAGCGGCCATGGCCACCGCTTCAGTTCCCAATCGGAAATGCTGTGGGCCTTCAGCAAGCGCGTACGCGATGAGCACATGCAGGCACTTGACTCGATCGGGCATGCCACCACCGGAGAAATCGGTGCCAAGGTCTTCAATATCATTGCGCTTGGCCAAGAAATATTCGTGGGCGCGCTGATAGTCGGCAGCCAATTCCTCGTCCTCACCCAAGCGGGCTTCCATCCACTTCATCACGTGGGCGACCTCCAAGCGTGAAGCTTCGGCCGTAAGCCGTGGGTCGGTGAGGTAGTAGAGGGTGGGGAATGGGGTGCCGTCGGCAAGCTTGGGCGCCGTCTTAATTACCGCGGGCTGCCCATCCGGCGTGCGATAAGAAACCTCGAGGACCCCGCGCGGGGTACGGCCCAATTGCTCAGTTACTACAGCGATATCTGCATCAGTGACGGTCATGCGGACAATTATCGCACATCTGGATTCTCTTCCGGCGCCGGCTCAATCGGAAGGTGATTTACTTGCTCGGACGGAGTTTCTTCCTCGGGCGGCTCGGCTACAGAATCCCACAGAACTTCGTACCATTCGCGGGAATCTTCTTCCTTCTGACCATCTGTAGTGAGCTGGTCATCCGGCTTAATCTGCGGATCGATGATGCGATAGGCGGTCTCACCCTCATCGACGACCCCGAATCGGCGCCGCGCCTCCTGCTTGATGTACTCATCGGACTTATATTTATCAATCTTCTCCAGCAAAGCAGCTTTCTCATCCTGCTTGGCGGCGATTGACTCATTGAGGCGGGCAATTTCAGACCGGCCGTGGTAGTAATTACGCAGCGGAATGGCGATAGCAAACAAAACAACGAGCACTATAGCTACGATTACGCCTACTCCGGCAATACTCATCCGGTCCGGCTTCTGTTTCTGCTTCAGCTGTGCACGCTGAGCTTTACGGATATCCGCAGCACGCGAGGCTACCGGAACCCTAGTACGGCTCCGGTTTCGCTGCGTCTTCTTTTCGCGTGCCATAGGTCTTTAATCCTAGCGCCGTCACTTCTGTAACAGGGACGTGGCACGCGCAATTTGGATACACTAAAGGAAATTCTCCCGCCCAGGAAGGAAGTTTCATGACCCTCAAACGCCTCCTGCTCGTTCTCACCGCAACCCTATTTCTCGCCAGCTGCAGCCCCTCCGCCCAAGACGGTGAATATCCCGTCTACGGTGACGGCTACGACCTGAACACTAAAGACGGCATGGCCGACTACCTCAAGGAGTATAAGACCCTGCCGGATGATTACATCAACCATGATGCTGACCAGCTCGAGGGAGAAGACCAACCCGAGAGCTTTGAAACCAACGCAGACTCTGTCAAGAAAGCGGGCGAAGCTGCCTGCAAGAACGACGAATTACTCGATATCTCGAAGGAATATTTCCGAGGAAACACCGACAAATTTGGGGAAGCAGTTATGTCATCGGTCGACGGCTCTGATGAAAAATACAGTGATGTTTTTGAAGCTCTGGACATCCCTGATGACGCACCGGACTCTGACAAAATCATGGCTGCAGCGATGACCTCACTCGGCGCCGTAATGTCTTGTGGCGATGAATTCAGCGACGAGGAACTGGAAAAGGTCGCTGAGGCGATCCATTCCAGCTAGAGCTTCGAACCATATTCCCTACTTAAGGAATAGCTATGCCCCTCAAGCGTCTCCTCCTAGCCGCCGTCGGCACCCTACTTGCTGGGTGCAGCTCGACCGACCACAAAGAAGAAGTCACCACCGAAGCGGATTCCCTCACCTGCGAAAGCACTACCAGCAGCGAAGCTCCTACCACCACGAGCAGAAAACACGACCTCAACACCAAGAGCGGTTTCATTTACCACATAAAAGAACACGGCACGATCCCGGACTTTTACCTAGACATTTTCGGCGCTGGGGCTTCCGAAAATGGCGAAGGCCCCACCAGCTACGAGGTCAACGCCACGACCCTGAAGAAGGCTGGAGCTGTTGCCTGCGAGAATGATCAGATTCTAGACGATGCCAAATATTTGCTAGCCCATGGCGACAGCGCATTTGAGGAGCTCGTTCCCGATTTAGAAGAGTTTGACAGGAAATACGCTCCCGTCTACGAAAAGCTTGAAATGTCAGCGGCCTCTCCCCTCCCAGACAAGCTATTTACCATGTACATGGCAGGAGTGGGTTCCCTCGCCACCTGCGGTGACAAATATGACGATAAGGAACTCGAGGCGGTGGCTGACAAAATTTTCAGCTACTAGACCCCTCCTAAATTTCGCACAATTTTTCGCTTCGAGCCTTGCGCAAGCCAGCAAGGCGGCTTATACTGAGGGGCAGAAATTCGATTGGGTGTGCGATTTATTCCAGAGGGGGAACTTTCCGTGACAGCCAGCGACGCACCACCAAAGAAAGCTTTTTTTCTACCAATAACCTCGACGATACGGTTTGCGTTTTGGGCATGCTCCAACGCATTCAATCCTGGCAGCTATACCAATCCGTACTTCCGCGATTAGAAGACGATGTCGAATGCACTACCGCTGCTTTAGCTAAGCGGGTGGGCTTGAGCTACTGGCGTGTTTTATCCGCACTGCGCTCTCACCTGCGCATGCGTGAGTTGCCGTTAACCACGGCGGTACAGACCGAACATTGGATTCTTGACCTCCCGCGGCTGCACGTCATTGATGCAGAACTTGCCCCGCTTGGCGACGACGCCGAGGGCATCCAACTAGTCGATGCCGCCCTTGCAGATTTCCTCACCCCGAAGGAACCTGCTCAGCATGTCCCCACGGAATCTGAAATCCGTAGATTCTTGCGCGATTACATCGATGGCATTCTCAAGCCAGATATTGAGACGGAAATCGAGCGCTCTGTTTCCATTTCTTATTCCAAAGGCCAAGCCACCATCACCCTGAAAACGGATAAAGCAACCGCCAGTGCTATTTCACGACACATCGATAAAGCAGCGCGAAAGAAGAACATCACAAAGCCAGAGGCTTTGGAGGCGCTGATCTTTAATCGCACCCAAACAAAAGTAGTTATCAATACCTATGCAGCGGGTGACGATGCTTCTCGGGTATATATCCCGTCGGCGGGATGGTGCGTTCTCACCGAACGCTTGAGCACTTACTCGATGACTCGCGAGCTGTGCCCAGAAGAAACATCCTCCTACGTCCCCACCGAGCAAATCAGGACATGGGTCCACGGTCGCGATGCCACGTGCCGTTGGCCGGGGTGTTCCATGCCGGCGCATTACTGCCAGCTTGATCATCGGGTGGAGTATGCCGACGGCGGGCCGACGAGTATCGATAATCTTGTCACCCTTTGTCAGCACCACCACAATGTGAAGACCGATGGTAGGGCCCGCTACATCATGGATCCCATCACTGGGGACGTCGCCTGGCTCTTCTCGGACGGCACTTTCGAAATTGACCGCGCTCAAGGACCTTTAGCACCGCGAACCATGAATTGGAAGCAAACCTGGCAACAATACCTAGACATGCGAAAGCGCCCCCGCGGCAATGCAAGGGCGCTACGAAAGGAGGCAATTAAGCCTTAAAGCGCGGGAAAGCGGAGCGGCCGGCGTAGACTGCGCCGTCGCCAAGCTCCTGCTCGATACGCAGCAGCTGGTTGTACTTAGCTACGCGCTCGGAACGAGCCGGTGCACCGGTCTTGATCTGGCCGCAGTTCAGAGCAACAGCCAGGTCTGCAATGGTGGTGTCCTCGGTCTCGCCGGAGCGGTGGGACATCATGGTGCGATAGCCGTTGCGGTGAGCCAGCTCGACTGCGTCGAAGGTCTCGGTCAGGGTACCGATCTGGTTGACCTTAACCAGCAGGGCGTTGGCAGCCTTCTTTTCAATACCCTCCTGCAGACGAGCAGGGTTGGTGACGAAGAAGTCATCGCCAACGATCTGCACCTTTTCGCCAATGGCGGCGGTCAGAGTGGTGTAGCCATCCCAGTCGTCTTCCTGCAGTGGGTCCTCGATGGAGACGATCGGGTACTCGTCAATGAGGCCCTCGTAGACCTTGCACATTTCTTCAGCGGTGTGCTCGCCACCCTCGAAGTGGTACTTGCCGTCCTTGAAGAACTCGGAGGAAGCAACGTCGAGTGCCAGGGCTACGTCCTTGCCAGGCTCGAAGCCGGCCTTCTTGATGGCGTCCACGATGACGTCGAGAGCAGCCTTGGTGGAGTCAACGGACGGTGCAAAGCCACCCTCGTCGCCCAGACCAGTGGACAAGCCCTTGTCCTTTAGCACTGCCTTCAGTGCGTGGTAGACCTCGGCGCCCATGCGAAGAGCCTCGGCGAAAGACTCCGCACCAATCGGAGCGATCATGAATTCCTGAACGTCTACGCCGGAGTCAGCGTGTGCGCCGCCGTTGAGGATGTTCATCATTGGCACTGGCAGTACGTGTGCATTCGGGCCGCCAATGTAGCGGTACAGAGGCAGTGCAGCGGACTCTGCGGCGGCCTTGGCTGCGGCGATGGAAACGCCCAAGATAGCGTTAGCGCCGAGCTCGGACTTGTTATCGGTACCGTCCAACTTAATCAGTGCCTGGTCAATGAGGCGCTGGTCGTCAGCTTCGAAGCCAGCAATTTCGTCGGCAATCTTCTCATTGATGTTCTCAACGGCCTTTAGAACGCCCTTACCCTGGTAGCGCTCGCCACCGTCGCGCAGCTCGTGAGCCTCGTGCACACCGGTAGAAGCACCGGAAGGAACGCCGGCAACACCGCGGGCGCCGTCGTCAAGGAAGACCTCGGCCTCGACGGTTGGGTTGCCACGGGAATCAAGAATTTCGCGGGCGAAAGTGTGGATGATATCAGCCATGCTGTTTTTCACTCCTCATAAATAAGTTCGCTCTGGACCAGCCGGCCCAGCTACGTAGTCAATTGTTGCAGAAAACTTTACTGTGTGACGCTACTTGGCACTTTGCGGAACCGAATAGGCATTGGCGGCGTGTGCAACTTTATGCAAATACTCGCTGGACTGGTTGTAATTTAGAACTGCTTCCTCCCATTGTTCTGGGTTAGAGAGATCTCTATCACCAAAGCATAAAAGTCCGGCGGCGCCGACTGCGGCGTCGTCAATTTGATTGGGATCTGCCTTCCCATCACCGTTAGCATCAGCGCCTACCGATTCCCATGTGGTCGGGATAAATTGCATCGGGCCGACGGCGCGGTCATATTCGGAATCCCCATCGATGTCGCCGTTATCAGTATCTGGGGTGTGCGCCGTATTGTTTAGTCCATCGAGGGCGATGCCGTTGATGGGTGGTTGGGGGTAGCCGGCGTCGTCAAGCTTGGAGGGCTTAAACCAATTGCCGTTGTAGGTGCCATGGCGGGTCTCCACGTAGCCCAGGCCGGCAAGGGTATTCCATCGCAGATGGCAATTCGGCCATTTTTGCTGAGCGATGAGTTCGGCGTTGCCATAAGCGCGCAGTGCGGCCGGCGGGATGCCCGTCTGCTCAGCTAGGTCAGAGGCCCAGTAGGTAAGCTTATCCGCAGTGCGGCCGGGAGCATTGACGTCAATATGCGCGACCTCTTTGCCTTCAACGGGCGGAATGTTCTCCGGTACGGGCTCCTGGGAAGTGCCGTGCCCCGTCAACAGCCATGCCACCAACGCGATGATCACGGCTACGGCCACCCCGCAGCCCCCGAATATCTGCAGGAGCCTCTTCATGAGAAGCCATCCTACATTCCCTTGCCTTCGCGCCACAGCCTCTCTTGCGTGTCAACGTCGACAATCTCCGTGGTGCCATCAAATAGGTATGGGGCGCGGGCGCGCATTTTGATGAGGAAGCTCTGGGCGACGTCGTCCAGCGAAAAGGTGGAGATTTCCGCATGGAAAAGTACTTGGAGGAAGACATCGCCCAATTCCTTGAGCATCTCGCTTTCCGGTTCGCGGTTACGCACGGCCGCGGCGAATTCGGCGGACTCCTCCTCAAGATAGGGCAAGAGCGAGGTGTGGGTTTGCTCGCGCTCCCACTCCCCGATGCGCCGCGCCGTGGCCATGGTCTGGCGCGCCTGCATGATGGGATCCGCGAGGGATTCGGCGCGAATGACAGGCTCGCCGGTAGCAAGGCGGGCGCGAGTTTCCGGATCGTGTTCGTCGGTGCTTACCAAGGTGCCGGTGGCGTCCTCGCCTACCAGCAGATCGGAAAAATTCCACCGTACGGACACGGGTACCTCACCCGTGAAGTGGACAGGGCCACGCAGCTTCCCGTGCGCCTGCATGGGGATCATGGTGGGCCAGCGTTCATCGAGCAACAGCACAGTCATGTGCACAAAGTCTAGCCCGAGTTCCCATAATGGGGCTATTCAAGGTATTTTAGGCCAATGACCTCCAGCCAGAATAGATCCCACTCCGTGACGTTGTGGACCCTCGTCGCGCTGATTATCGGTTCCACCGTGGGCGCGGGCATTTTCTCGCTGCCCCAAAACATTGCCTCCGTTGCCGGCCCAGGCGCGATGCTTATTGGCTGGCTGGTAGCGGGCATCGGCATGCTGTCTGTGGCGTTTGTTTTTCAAATTCTGGCCCGCCGCAAGCCGCACCTTGATTCTGGCGTTTATTCCTACGTGCGTGCCGGCCTCGGCGATTTTATTGGTTTTACCTCCGGCTGGGGCTATTGGCTGGGCTCCGTTATGGCACAGGTGGGCTATGCCACCCTCTTTTTCAATACCTTGGGCCATTACCTGCCGCTTTTCGACGCCGACCATTACTGGACCTCCGCCATCGCCGTCTCCCTCCTATCCTGGGGCATTTTTGCGGTTCTTGCTCGCGGTATCAAGCAGGCCGCGTTCATGAACCTCATCACCACGATTGCCAAGATTGTGCCCATTCTGGCCTTTGTGGTGCTCATTGCGTTCCTCGGGTTCAGCTGGGATAAATTCACCTTGGATTTCTGGGGACGCGCGTCTGAGGCCAGCGTCTTTGAGCAGGTCCAGGGAATCATGCTCTTTACCGTGTGGGTCTTCATTGGCGTGGAGGGCGCATCCGTTTATTCCAAGCAGGCTTCTAAGCGCACCGACGTCGGCCGCGCGACCGTCATCGGTTTTTTCTCCGTGCTGGCGCTGCTGGTTTCCGTGTCTACCTTGAGCTTTGGCGTGATGAGCAAAGAAGAACTGGCCGCGCTGCCAGATAATTCCATGGCATCCGTGCTCACCGAGGTCATCGGCCCCTGGGGCGGCGCGCTGGTGTCTATTGGACTGTGCTTGTCGGTCCTAGGAGCCTACGTCTCCTGGCAAATGTTGTGCGCCGAGCCCATCGTAATGATGGCCATCGACGGCCTCATTCCCCGCCGCATCGGAACCATCAACGTGGCAGGTGCGCCGTGGGTAGCGCAGCTTATTTCCACGATGGCCATCCAGCTATTCATCATCGTCTTCTACCTCAACGAGGCGTCTTATAACGCCATGGTGCAGCTGGCAACCATCATGTACTTGCTGCCCTATATCTTCTCTTCCCTGTATTTATTGCTCTTGGCACTGCGGGGCAAGGGGCTGTCTCACCCTCAAGCGGGTATCAAGTTCGATCTTTCCGGACCAGAGGTAGGCCGCAAGGAAAACCGCAAGCACTTGGTCATTTCTTTGCTCGCGTTTATCTACTCCCTGTGGCTGATTTATGCGGCCGACCTCGTCTACGTCCTACTCGGCGCATTGGCCGTGGTCCCAGGCCTTATCCCGTATGTGGGCACCCGTTTGTGGAAGAAGGAACGCATCTTTAACACCTTCGAGTGGTGCGTGGTGGCCATTGTCCTGGCCGGTGCCGCCACCGCCATTTGGGGCTTGAGCACCGGCTGGCTCACCCTCTAGCTACTCCCCTACGCTGACCACGTTCGAGGTGGGCTGGGCGCCGCTGACGTTGATGGAGTCGACGTCGAAAAGCGCGCTCAAGAAGTCCGCCGCCCACTGAATAAGCTCGGTATCGCGCAGCTTCGGCGAGGTGACATTGCGGCCTGCCTTGGGGAACGGCACGTTGATTGCCTTCGCCGCCGCACGGAAGCTGGAGCCCGGGTATAGACGCTTGAGACGCACCTGCTTGGAATCCGGCAGCTCGACGGGGTGGAACTTGATGCGGGTGCCCTGCACGGTGATATCGGAAATACCGGCGCGGCGCGCCTGGTGGCGCAGGCGAGCAACGGACAGCAGGCGCAACACCTCCTGTGGCAGTGGGCCGAAGCGGTCTTCCATTTCCTCGATGACGGCCTTGAGATCATCGTCATTCTGCGAAGCCGCAAGCTTGCGATAGACCTCCAGGCGCAGGCGCTCGGATTCGATATAGCCTTCCGGAATATGCGCGTCCACGGGGAGATCGATGCGGATTTCCTTCGGGCCCTCATCGGTAACGGTGGGAGCCTCGCCGCGGGCGAGCGATTTGAAGGTCTCGACCGCCTCGCCAACGAGGCGCACGTAAAGATCGAAGCCCACACCGGCAATGTGGCCGGACTGTTGGGCGCCAAGGACGTTGCCGGCACCGCGCATCTCCAAGTCCTTCATGGCTACGGCCATGCCGGCACCAAGGTCATTGTTCTGAGCGATAGTTGCCAGGCGGTCATAGGAGGTTTCCGTGAGCGTAGCTCCCTTGGGGTACAGGAAGTAGGCATAGCCGCGCTCGCGGGAGCGTCCCACGCGCCCGCGCAGCTGGTGCAGCTGGGACAAGCCCATATGGTGGGCGTTTTCCACAATGAGGGTATTCGCGTTAGCGATATCCAGGCCAGTCTCCACGATGGTGGTACATACTAAAACGTCATACTCGCGATCCCAGAACCCTTGGACGGTCTGTTCGAGCACCTCCTCGTTCATCTGTCCGTGCGCGACGACGACGCGGGCCTCCGGTACCAGGTCACGCAGCTCGCGGGCCTTCTTTTCGATATCAGAGACTTTGTTGTGGATGAAAAAGGTTTGACCATCGCGCAGCAGCTCGCGGCGGATGGCCGCGGCTACCTGCTTGTCCTCATAAGCGCCGACGTAGGTCAGCACTGGGTGGCGGTCTTCCGGCGGAGTCAAGATGGTGGACATCTCGCGGATGCCAGCCATGGACATCTCCAAGGTGCGCGGGATAGGTGTTGCGGACATGGTGAGCACATCCACGCTGGCCTTAAGCGCCTTGATGTGTTCCTTGTGCTCCACGCCGAAGCGCTGCTCCTCGTCCACGACGATGAGGCCGAGGTTCTTCCAGTGCACACCGGTCTGGAGGAGGCGGTGGGTGCCGACGACGATATCGACGCTGCCATCGGCCAGGCCCTTGAAGATGTTCTTGGCTTCCTTCTTTGAGGTAAAGCGCGAAAGCACCTCAATCTTGACGGGGAAGCCGGTCATGCGCTCGCTGAAGGTATCAAAGTGCTGCTGCGCCAGCAGCGTGGTGGGAACGAGGACGGCAACCTGCATACCGTCTTGCACGGCCTTGAAGGCGGCGCGGATGGCCACCTCGGTCTTGCCGTAGCCCACATCGCCGACGACCACGCGGTCCATCGGCACCGTGGACTCCATATCGTGCTTGACGGCATCGATAGCCAGCATCTGGTCTTCGGTTTCGACGAAGGGGAAATTATCCTCCATCTCCGCCTGCCACGGATTATCTGGGGAGAACTGGTGCCCCGGCGCAGCCTGGCGTTTGGCGTAGAGCTCGACGAGCTCGCCGGCGATTTCGCGCACGGCGGCGCGCGCCTTCTTCTTGGTGTTCTTCCAGTCGGAACCGCCCATCTTGGACAGGTGAGGCGATTCGCCACCGGTGTACTTGCTGAGGAGATCCAGCGAGTCCATGGGGACCCAGAGCTGATCGGCGGGCTGACCACGCTTGGAGGGCGCGTACTCGAGCACGATGTATTCGCGGCGGCTGGTTTCATCGCCGGACTGGATGGTGCGCTCGGCCATCTTGAGGAACTTGCCGATGCCGTGGGTCTCGTGCACCACAAAATCGCCCTGTTTGAGGGCAAGTGGGTCAACCTTATTGCGGCGTTTGGCGGGCCGGCGCTTTGCTTCGGCGATATCGCCTACGCGGTTACCGGTCAGGTCCGTCTCGGTCACAACGACCAGTGGGAGGGCCTCGGCATCCTTAGGCTTTTTCACCTTGGGAAATACCAGGCCGGCGTGGCTTAGTGCTTGGTAGAGGGTGACTTCACCGGCGGTGGGTTCCCAGCCAGGGGTAGCTACCTTGGTGCGGATACCCTTTTCTGCAAAGCGATCCACCATGCGCTTGATGGCACCTTGAGCCGGCGCGATGAAGGCTGCCCGGCCGCCGGCGTTGGTGTGCGCGAGGAGCTGGGCCATCATGGCGTCGATTTCTTCGATGTTGCCGCGCGGGGTGGGCCCTGGTTCGAATTCGAGCGGGAGGGTCTCCTCTTCTGGGGCGGCGAGCATTCCCGGTGGGGAGAAAGTCCACAAAGGCAGGCCGGACTCGCTAATGGAGACCTCGAGCGACTCATAGGAGCGGTAGCTGGATGCCTCGGTATCGAGTCCTTCGGTAGCCAGCGGGCCATCGGCCCCCATGGCCGCGGCCTCCCAGCCGGCGGCGAGGAACTCCGCATCGGTCTTTTCTAGATCTGCCACGCGGCGGCGAATTTTTTCCGGGCCGACCATCACCACGTGGGTGGTGGGGCGCAGAATTTCGGGGAGGGTGATCATGGGGGCGTCGGAAAGCGCGGGCAGGAGCGCCTCCATACCTTCGGCAGGGATGTGCTCGCTTACCTTGGTCAAAAGCTCCACCAAGGCGGGATTGCCGGGGTGCTTAACGGCGAGATCGGCCGCGCGCTTGGCAATGGCGTCCGTAATAGGCAGCTCCCGGGCAGGGAAAATGTCTACACGGCCCACCTCGATTTCCGGGATGGTGCGCTGGTCAGCTACGGAGAATTGGCGGATATCGGTAATTTCATCGCCCCAAAACTCCACGCGGACCGGATAGTCCAGCGTGGTGGGGAAAATATCGATAATGCCACCGCGCGTAGCGTACTCGCCGCGCTTAGCCACCATGTCTACGTGCTTGTAGGCGCGGAATTCAAGCTCGCGGACCACCTCATCAAAGTCATATTCTTGATCTTCTTCAAGGTGGACGGGAGCTCGGCCTTCTACCTCTTTGAGGATGGGTTGGGATAAGCCGCGGGCAGCGGTGACGATGACCTGCAGGCTATCGAGGTTGTGCAAAACCTCGGCGCGGCGGCCGATGATGTCTACGCCGGGGCTTAGGCGCTCGTGCGGCAGGGTCTCCCAGGCGGGGAACATGGCTACCTTCTCCCCCAGCATCGCCGTAAGCTCCGCCGTGAGGTCCTCAGCCTCGCGGCTCGTAGCGGTTACCACGAGCACTGGGGCATGATGAGCCAAGGTACCCAAGGCCCACGGCCGGGACTGATCCAAGCCTGTGATGTGGAGGTCTTCGCCCACATGAGAAATCATGCCCTTGAGCTTGGGATCTGAGGCCGCTACCTTAAGCAGGCCGGCCAGCATTGGGGTCGCCATTTATTTGCCTCCTAGCTTGGGCTTTACTTCCATACCGGACAAACCATTCCAGCATAGATTGACAATATGCGTGGCGACGACTTCCTTGTCCGGGTTGCGCTCATCCAGCCACCATTGCGCGGTGGTCGATACCATTCCCACCAGCGCTTGGCCGTAAATATCCGCCAAATCCGGGTCAATGCCGCGGTGCTCGAACGCTTCTCGCAGGATATAGGAAACCTGGCCCACCGCGGAATTCAACAGCGTGGAGAAACTGCGTTCATCGCCGGGCTTGGCATCGCGTACCAAGATGAGAAAGCCATCAGTTTCTTCCTCAACATAGGTCAAAATGGCCATGACGGCCTGCTCGATGCGCTCGCGCCAGCTTCCGGTCTCTAAGGAATCAGTAATGACCTTTTCCAAGGCCAGCATCTCGCGGTCAACAACCACCGCGTAGAGGCCTTCCTTGCCCCCGAAGTGCTCATAGACAACGGGTTTGGACACCCCGGCGCGTGCCGCGATCTCTTCGACGCTGGTTCCTTCAAAACCTAATTCCGCGAATGCGGCGCGTCCGATGGAAATGAGTTGTTCGCGGCGTTCCCGGCCGGTCATCCTTTGTCGAGCCATGCCCTCTACCCTATCCTTTGCCCCGCAATTTGTGATTTACCCGGGGGCGTCAGGTACGCTATGCCTACAGCTTTTGCTGTGGTTCCCCATGGTGTAATCGGCAACACTACGGTTTTTGGTACCGTCATTCTAGGTTCGAGTCCTGGTGGGGAAGCTGATTTTTGTAGCCCGTTGACCGGTGTTTTTGCTGGTCGCGGGCTATTTTTCCACCTAGACCCGTTTACTTTGGCGACGTTTGGCGACCTGCGGAAACGGTTCAGTCTCCGTCAAAAGTCCGTCAAAACTCCGTCACAAAACACCCCCCTAAAACGCGGAAAAGACCCCACCCACAAGGGGCAGGGGTCGTGCTACTTCACGTCCGGGTAGGTTGCTATTTTCCACTCCGGGTAAGTCATCATCGGTGGGGGCGGCAACTCGATATTTTTCTCCACCGCCCAAAATTGCAGCTTCCGCCAATACGCAGCCACATAAAGCTGGTACTCGTGGTGAATCTTATCCTTGGTGCGCAGCTCCCCCACCTCATTATCGAGACGTTGAATCGTCTCCTCCATACGGTCAAGGCGACGTTCCGCACTCGCTTCATCCGCAGCGATCGCTTCCTCTTTATGCCGTTGAATAGCGCGGGCGGCAGCGCCAAAAATGTTGCCGTACTCGGCAGCGGCACGCGAGAATAAACCACTCACCATGGCGAGGATAATAAGCAGAGTGAGGATAAACCCCCACGGGGATTTCGTTTCGCTTAGAACGTCTAGTATCTGCTCCTCACCCATCATTCCCCTTTCTGCTTTGCGCCACAGCCATGCGTATCGTCACGGCGAACGCGATTGTGGCCCACACCCCAGCGGAGGTGATGTAGCCGGTGAAGAATCTCCAATCGTCCAGTGGGTGCAGGTGAATGTCGTTGATGACCATCGCGGCGAATACGAGGTAAATCGCGGAGGTGAGCACCGCCCCGTCGCGGATTACCCGATTCCAGTTTTTTGCCAGCCCGAACGTGAGCATGGCGGAGGCGATGAGGCACACGGCACCCCACACGATAGGCGGGTCTAGAGACTCAACCTGAAACGCACCCACACCACTGTGAGGATTGCCGGTTGCGTAGTCGAGGCCACGGGCGAATAGTTGGAAAGTGAGTAACGCGGTGATGATTCTTAGTGTCCGCGTCATGGCCTATTCCCCTGCTGTGGTGGGGCCGGTGTAGACCGGCAGGGCGGGCACATCCTCCGGCTCCGGTGTGGCGGGCTGCTCGATGACTACTCCTACGGGGGCTTCATCGGATTCACGGCCTGTATTCACCGCGGCGAGAGCGCCACCAATGAGTGCGGCTAATCCGCCGGTTTGGCCGAGCCATCCGTCTACCTCGTCTGGGCTGACAATGCCGAAGGCGACAAGCGCTAGGCCTACGGCGGCGACCACGACGTACACGGCTAGGCGTATCCACCATGGGGTGCCGATGACGGCGCGGGGCTTTGGTGCGGGGTTGGTGTGATGCTTGGCCATTATCGTTCCTCCAGTTTCTTTTCGATGCGGGCAATGTCTTGGCGGATTGCGGCTACGGCGTCCACCAATGTGAGGTTCTGGCCCTGGGCGTTCTTCCCCAGTTGTTCCCATCCGTTACCCGACGGGCCGCGAAGTTGTCGCCAGATTTCCTGAATCGCATCAATCTGTGGGGAAAGATACCCCGTGATGAAAGCGCGTGTGTGGGCGTTGACTTGGTCCACTGCGTTCATTGTGAGACTCCTACTCTCCTTTTTTGCGGACTTCTTTGGCGCGGCCTTGCCGGCCTTCAGCTCGTCATAGAATCGCTGCGCCTCATCCATCCACTGTTGGTGGTACTTTCCAGCACGACCGCCGAACCCGTTTCCAGCGCGAGGGCCGGAGAGATGGACTGGGCAACCCGTGGCTGTGAACTCGAAATGGTCTCGAATGTTCTTCCCGTACACGGGTCGACCCAGATTGAAGTACAGGCAGTATGCGGCGGCGACACGAGCGCCGCTAATAATCGTTTCGTTGCTGATATTCCACGAATCAGGGTGGAAGTCATCGCCATGCGCACGCCCGCTGTTGTTGGAATGCTCAATGGCAATAGTGCGCTGATTCGCCCACTGGGAGGCATTAGCCCACGCGGTGTCATTGTCGTACACGGTTTGCACCCACCTACCAGTGGGGCCGATGACATGGTGTGCGGAGGCGGGGCGATAGTTCCAGATTTGGTCAACGACGGATTCGCCTTCGCCTATGTACATAAGGTGATGCCGGGTGATGAATTGGATTTTTTGGCCAGCTCTTCCCTGGGTGTAGTGCTTGCCAAGCCGGTATATTTTATCGGGCTGTAGCGTGTAATAATCGCGTGACATGATTACCCTCCTTTGGGCATGAAAATAGCCCCGTGGCCTGCGCGGTCAACGGGGCTACTAGCTAATTCTTAATGGGGTCGAATAGGTCTGGGGTCTTATCCGGTGGGTATTCCGGCAGCGCGGTATGGCCGTAGCGGGCGCGGTAGTGCTTGCCGTCGTGCTCGTAGACCATGCCGTGCATGACGAACATGCCCGGTTGCCAAGCAGTCACAGGTTCCTCCTTTGGGCATAAGAAAACCCGCACCGGGTGGTACGGTCAGAGAATGAGAAAGCCCCTCACTGCGGTTACAGGAGGGGGAGAGAATACGGATAGGATAGTCAAGCGTGGCACGCATTAGGTTAAAAGAACAGCAACGCAATCGCACCCGACCAGCACACCCGACCAAAGCGAACATAAAAAGGTCAGATGGCACACTCGACGACGTCGACTACCCGCTCGACACAGACGACAACGGGTTTATCCTCACGGGTGTTAACACTGACCCGGAGAAAAGGTCGCTCTTCTTCATCGGCGGCTCCTTTGTCGAGTCGTCTTTCGCCCAGCCCCACCAGCGGTTCGTGGCACGGGTGGCTCAGAACGTTGATTGGAATGTGTATAACGCGGGGTATTCCGGCATGACCCTGCTCCAGGCATGCGTCATGATCATGACGAAGATTCCCACCTTGAAGCGTCCTGGGTTTAGTTCCGCTTCTTTTACGGCCCTGTGTTGATGGGCTGGGTGAGATAGTACTCGGTTTCT
>NZ_JASOKQ010000034.1:0-17616 GCF_030216265.1 Corynebacterium sp. UMB0012 | reverse complement strand
GGCATGGGCCTCGGCGCGAATCTGTGCGGCGGTATGCATGCGGGCTTAGAGTGCCGCCTCGCCGCGCTCGCCAGTGCGCACGCGAATAGCATCTTCAACTGGTGTTACCCACAGCTTGCCGTCGCCGATCTTGCCCGTGTAGGCAGCATCCACAATGGCGTTAATGATGTCTTCGACGTGGTCATCCGCCGCAACAACTTCCAGCTTGACCTTAGGTACAAAGTCAGTGGCGTATTCTGCCCCTCGGTATACCTCGCTGTGCCCACGTTGCTGCCCGAAGCCCTGGCTTTCTGTAACAGTGAGGCCGCGAACTTCCTGCTGCTCCAAAGCCTGGCGGATTTCCGGCAGGGTGAAGGGCTTAACGATGGCCGTGATGAGTTTCATTGTTACTCCTTGCTATCTCTTCGGGGCGGGTCTAGAGGCACCGAATAATGTGCACCCATTCTAGCCCGAGCACGGCAATTGCTGTGCAACTTTATCCACATTGCGAATCTAGGGCGCTGGTGGGTTCAGAAGACCCACTGTGCAACCGAAAAGCGACGAGCTCCTCTCCTCCCCCGCAGCTACGCGCAGGAGCAGAAAAGGCTCGCCGCCAGAAGGAGCTGGAAAAGACTAGATATCGTCTTCCTCTGCTTGTACGGTCTGAACTTCTTTATTGTTGTGCTTGGCGTGCTTGACGTCGGTGACGGTTACGCCATAGATGGAACGGCCCAGATAAAAGGAACCTACTGAGCCGATGATCCATACACCGAAGCAGGCGATCAGTGCCTGGATGAGCAGCCACAGCGAAAAGCCATCACGGCCAAAGTCCACTACTAGCTTAGCCACGATGATCAGCGGTACCGCAAGTCCCACGGTAGGGCCCAGCAGGTTGGCACGGGTCAAGGCATCGGGCGCTCGCCACAAAGACACCACCGTTGCGACCACCAAGAGGGTAGCGATGATAAGCAGGACCGAAGCGATAATTTCAGAAATGGCCATGGTTTATCGCCTGCCCTTCGAAATAATGCGGGCCATCGATAGCGTCGGTAGCACACCTGCCGCAATGGCTGCGAGGAGTGCAATGTAATACGCCATCGGGGCATTATTGGTCATCGACCAGGCTAAATACATGCAGATCATGCCGTAAAAAACGATGTCCGACGTAATGGCGCGGGTGAGCTCATCGCGCGTACGAAGCCCCAGCAGCACGCCGCACCACGTGGCGATGCCCATGATGAATACGCATACAAATACGACCCAGCCGAACGGGGACAATGTGGCAAAGTCAATCATCGCTCGGTCTCCTTTCTGCGTTGTACGTTGCGGGCGCGGCGCTTTGGCTTTTCGACGTCCGCTTCGCTTTCTGAAAGCGGAGTGTCCTCCGCCCGTGCCAAGTCAGGCGAGCGCATATAGCGTCCCACGGACTCGAGCGGGTACTCGTAGAACGCCTCATCCAATTCTGTAGTCTCCCCTTGACCCGGGACGCCGTAGTCGATGTCCTTAACCCGCGGGGCGAGGCGCTGTTCCATATCAGCCAGATCAGCGACGATTCCCGCTGGATCGGATCCTTGGACGGCCTGTACCAGCACGATGCGCGGCAGCCCCTTGCGGGGCGGTTCGCGCAAACCGAGCGAGAGCGTGCCCGGGGTTGCGGTAATGGAAGACGTAAACCAGAAGATCTCCCAGGCGCTAGTCACGCGCAGTGGGTAGCGAATGATAACCGGGTTGTATTCGGTATCGGGTTTGAAAGCCGCCAATGCCAAGCTAATGCCGGCGACGAAAATCTCCTTGATGAGCCACAATGCATACACAATTGCGTTCATTTAACGGCCCTCCTGGATTTCATCGATATTGGGAACGGCAGTCGGCTCGTCACCCAAGACGGTTTCAGTATATGCGTTAGTGTCCAGCAGCTGCTCCGCTGCGGCATCCACAACATCGAGGACGATGCCGGAGAAAATGAACATGCACAGCGAACCAAGGATGAGAGCCGCGGATGGGGCCATGAGCTTTTTGCGGATGACCAATTCATCCGGGACCTTGTCCTCCGGCAGACCCTTGCCCCAGAAGACCTTGCGCCATACGCGCAGCATAGCCAAGAAGGCAGCGAAGGAAGCGATGATGATGGCCGCGATGGCAATCCAGGCCCAAGCACCGCCCACGCGGGCAATCTCGAAGACAATCATCAGCTTGCCCCACATGCCCGAGAACGGTGGGAAGCCCACGACGGAGAATGCACCGGCAGCGAAAATCCACGCGATGATGGAGTCGCGGCGAGCAAGGCCGGAAAGCTTGCTGAGCAAGCCTGTGCCGTAGGTCTCCTCAATGGCACCAGAGGCCAAAATCAGCGAGCCAACGGTCACCATGTGGTGAATCGTGTACATGATGCCAGCTGCCAGGGCGCGACGAGGGTCATCAGAGGTAAACGCAAGCATGACCAAAATGAAAGGCATGCCGTTGAGCATCTGGTAGCCGAGGACGCGGCGGATGGAATTTTCCGCTAGGCCACCAAAGGCGCCGATCATCATGGAGATAATCATGATGACGATGATCAACACATTCCAGCGCTGTTCCAGATCGAATAGCTGCACGTAGAGGCGGTAGAGCATGTAGACAGCCACTTTGGTGTGTAAGCCGGAAAACAGGCCCATCACCGCGGCGGAGGTTCCCGGGTAGGTGCGTGGCAGCCACGACTGCACGGGGAACACGCCGGCCTTGGCGGTAATCGCAATGAGGATCAAGCCTGCTGCCACGGTCACCGGCCCATTGCCTGCCGCTGCGCCCTTCAGCGCGCCTAGGTTGACCGCACCGGTAACCGAATACATATAACCTACGCCAACAACCAACAAGGTGGAGGCGAAAAGGTTAACCAAGACGAAGGCACGGCCGGCTGCCAAGCGCGACCACGTACCAGACATGGTGATAAGGCCATAGGACGGCAGAAGCATGACCTCAATAAAGACGAAGAAGTTAAAGAGGTCGGCGGTGAGCAATGCACCGCACACACCGGTGATCAAAATCAGGGTGAGCGAAGGATAGTAGCGAGACTTTGTCTCCCCGCCCACAATGGCAAACCAGTTGGCACCAAAAGCGACGATCATCGTAGTAATGATCATCAACGCGGAGAAGGCATCCGCCGCAAACGGGATACCCACATTGCCTTGGTAGAGGCCAACGGTGTGGGCTACTACCCCATTGTTCATGGTGTAGATGAGCAGGCCCAGGCCGGCGAAAATTCCAACACCCGGGATGATAAGCATGATGGAATCGCGTACCGCACGCCACGGTGCCAGCAGTGCGAAGGCCGCTGCAATCAGCGGGACCGCTGGAAATAGCGGAAGGAGTTGAGCTACAGCATCAGCCATTATTTGTCATCCTCCTTCTGTTGAGTTGCCCCGCGTTCTGCAACGGGAGTGTTGTGGTCCACCTGACCAATTCGGTCCAGCTGATTGGTGGACTCTTCCAAAATTTGGCGATTTTGGGCGTCTCGACCCAAGGTCGAAAAGGCATGGTCGATGGTGTTGTCATCAACCGGCTCCACCACGTCGGTGTCGTCGTTCTTGCCCATGGCCGCCATCGTCAACAAGATGGTCGAGGTTGCCATGGAAATAACAACGGCGGTCAGCACGAAGGCCTGCGGCAGCGGGTCGGCCATCTGATCGTGCGGAACCTGGGATGGGAAGGACTCTCCGCGGTAGGAATACACGCCCGTAGCCAGCAGCATCAGGTTGGCACCGTGGCCAAAGGCCATCATGCCCAACACGATGCGTACCAGGCCGCGCTGCTGGATGAGATAGACAGCACTGCCGATGAGTAAAGCAATAGTCAGTGCAAGGATCATTACTTCTCCCCTCCCCGGTTAGCCGCGGAGCGCTTATTCTTCCTCTTCGTCTTTGCTTCCGAAGGCGTCAGCAAGGCCAACGGATCGGTCGAAGGGTTGATCGGGTCTGGGTACGGATCGTCGACGTCTTCAAGCGAAATGCGTGGAGTCGTCGGCAGCGCGGAATCATCATCATGAACCCATGGCAAGAATTCACGCTCCGTTCCTGGGCGCAGGTAGCCGCCCAATGCGTTAATCGCCATAGTCAACATACCCAGCACCGCTAAGTAGATGCCCAAGTCGAAGATGAGAGAGGTGGTCCAGTGTTGGCCAAAGGCTTCGGCATGGATTGCAGCCAGGAAGCCACCATTGCCAATGCCGTGGTGCAAGTAGCCTACAAAGCCGGCGATCAAGGCGGTGATGATGCCGATACCGGTCAGGCGAATCGGAGTCATGCGGCCGAAAACAATTTCATCAGAGCCACGGGACAGATAGATAAGCCCGATTGCTGCACCCATGATCAGCGCCGCGGGGAAGCCGCCGCCGGAGGCATTGTGCCCGCGGAAGAAAACGATGACGGACATAATGACCAACAGCGGGATGACAACGTGCACGCCCTTGCGCAATGGCACGGAGTTCAGCTGGGACTGGCCAAACGGTGCTGGGCGTGTACCCGACTTGAACGGGAATCGCGGCAACGTCGTAGTGATGGCTGCAATAACCACCGCAGCCATACCCAGAACGGAAAGCTCGCCCAAGGTATCGAGTGCACGGAATTCCACGATAATCGTAGCGACAACATTGTCGCCGCCGGTGATATCCGGAGCATTGTCCAGGTACCATATGGCCAAATCGGAGCGCTCGTGGCGGCCCATGAGTCCCCACACGCCCAGGAACGCAGCCACACCGGCCAAGACCGCAATGACGATGGAGCCGGTCTTGCGGGATTTGTTCTTCACCGGATGGAAGGTTTCTGGCAGGTAGCGCAGCACCATCATCATGACGATGACAGACAGGGCTTCCACCATAAACTGAGTGAGGGCCACGTCAGGTGCGCCTAGCAGGAACATCTGCAGCGTCACGCCCGAGCCGGCAATGCCAATCATGATGGCACCGGTCAAGCGGTTCTGGGTGCGCACCAGCCCAAACATCGCTAGGGCGATGATGCCCAGTGGCAGCAGGTCCCATGGGTTATCCAGACCATCCACCCGTGGCTGCAGTGCTACCCCGTCAACGCCATCGCGGATGAGAGTGGTAGCAGCCAGCACGATGATCAAAATGACAATCGGCAGCATGTGGCGGGATGGATTATGCGAGTCGGACATCTTGCCCAGAACGCGCCCCAACTGGGAGCAGCCCTTCATCAAGGAATACAGCAAATCATTGCCGCTGCGCGGCATGAACTCGTGAGCTTCAAAGCTTGCCCACATCTTCTTGCGGGCAAAGATACCGGCAATACCGAGGATGAGGACTACTAGCGAGATAAGGAAAGGAACGTTGAGCCCGTGCCAGAGGGCAAGGTGCGAATGATGCTCCAATCCCACGGCAGCCACTGCATCATCGATCGGGGCATCAAAGAGCCCGAGCACAAATACCAGCGGCAGAGACATAAAGCCCGGCAAAGCTGCGGGCAGCCACAGCGACACTGGGGCTTCATGGACATCTCCCATGTCGCGAGGTCCATCGAAGAAGGCGCCGAAGACAATCTTTGCGGAGTAAGTAAAGGTAAAGAAGGCACCGATACCAGCAACGATGAGTAGGATTACCTGGCCCGCGCCGCCAATCGGGGCGTCCTCAAACGCGGTGAGCATTCCTTCCTTGGACACAAAGCCCAGAAGCGGTGGCACCGCAGCCATCGAGGCTGCACCAATTACTACGGAACCAAAAGTCCACGGCATCTTATTCCACAGTGGTCCAAGGCGGCGAATATCGCGCGACCCAGCCTCGTGGTCGATAACGCCAATGAGCATAAACAGCGAGGACTTAAACAGCGCGTGGGCCAGAGTATGGACCAACGCGGCGGCGATAGCGAACGGGGTGCCCACACCGATGGTGGCAACGATCCAACCCAGATGGGAGACGGTGGAATAGGCCGTAAGCTTCTTCAAATCCGTCTTCTGCACTGCAAATACCGCGGACATCACCGCGGTGCCCATGCCTACGACGATGAGCAACCAATTCCACACCGCCACATCGTGGAAGATGGTGGAAAAACGAATAAGCAGGTACACACCGGCCTTGACCACTGCTGCTGCGTGAAGGAAGGCCGATACCGGGGTGGCGGCGGCCATAGCCTCTGGCAACCAGAAATGGAATGGGAACTGTGCCGCCTTAGTAAAGGCGGACACCGCAATCAACACTGCTACGGCTGCCGTTATCCCTGGGCGTTCCGTCCATACAGGGGACGCCAAGATATCAGAAACGGTAGTCGATCCGGTCACCGTCGCAGCAATACCCAAGCCGGTCAGCAGGGTCAATCCGCCAATGAAGGTCAGGATCAGTGTCCGCTGCGAACCAGCCTCGCCGCCGGAACCGGAGCGAGCAATCAACATAAACGAAGCCAAGGAGACTAGCTCCCAGGCAAGGAACAAAACCACCACGTCGTTGGCCAGAACCAGCAACAAGATGGACAGCGTGAACGCTGTCATCAAGGTATAAAAGCTGGTGTTGCCCTCATTCTTGGGCAGATAGGCCGCCGAATACGTGAAAACGACGGCGCCAATGACCAGCGCCAACATAGCGAAGAAGATGCTCAACGCGTCCCCGCGGAGAGCAAAACTTACGTCGACGCCTGGTGCGATGAAATCACGCACCCAAGTGGCGTGGAAACTTAATTCCTCCCCGGCTGCAATGGCAGGAAATTCCTTGGCGATAAGGACCGCTGCAATAAGAAAAAGGCCAGCTAGTGGATAGCCTGCCTTTCGGTCAATAACCTTTACGGTTACCGGTGCCAAGATCACTGCCAGCGCCGCGAGGAGGACTGCATAAAGTAGCGTCACGAAATACTTGCCTCACGAACCTTGATCTAGGTTTAATGCGAATTTCGCATTAAATACAGCCCTTTCAGGCTACCATTCCCGCCAAGGTCAAACCACATTGCAGCACTCCCCTACGCTTCTTAAAAGGCGAGCACAACCGCCACAATTACGCTCGCAGGCAGAGAATTCACAGGCGCTCAGCAGGACTTATTCCCGCACCAATTACATAGGCCTTTTTGCATAGTCTGTGAAAAGACGGAGAGATGAAAGCGAAAAGAATTCCCGAGACTGCTGCACGCTGCACCGGGACTATAAAAACGACAAGCTCCCCCAGCACACCGTAGCGCACGTACGTGGCACCCGGTATGCAGGGGGGGAGTTGCAAGGTTAGCTGCTACTTCTCACCCAACAGGGCGTCGACGAAGCCTTCAACCTCGAATGGCGCGAGATCATCGGCGCCTTCGCCCAAGCCCACAAGCTTGACTGGAACACCCAGTTCTTCTTGTACCTGGAAGACGATTCCACCCTTGGCGGTGCCGTCCAGCTTGGTGAGGACCACACCGGTGATATCTACTACCTCGCGGAAGATTCGTGCCTGCGTAAGGCCATTTTGCCCCACCGTGGCATCCAATACCAGCAGGACCTCGTCCACATCGGTCTTCTTTTCTACCACGCGCTTGACCTTGCCTAGCTGGTCCATCAAGTCCGTGGAGGTATGGAGGCGGCCTGCGGTGTCGACCAAGACCACATCTACTTGCTGTTCCACGCCGGTTGCTACCGCATCGAAGGCTACCGATGCTGGGTCAGCGCCTTCCTTGCCGCGCACGGTATCGGCGCCAACGCGGCGACCCCACGTCTCAAGCTGATCAGCGGCCGCAGCTCGGAAAGTATCGGCCGCACCCAAAAGGACCTTGTGGCCCATGGCTACTAGCACGCGAGCAAGCTTGCCGGTGGTTGTGGTTTTTCCGGTGCCATTGACACCGACGACCATTACGATGGCTGGCTTGCCCTCATTCGGCATGGCCTTAATGGAGCGATCCATCTCTGGGTGGCCAGCTTCAATCAGGCATTCGCGCAGCATGGCACGTGCCTCATCCTCGCTGGAAACGCCGCGCTCAGCGATCTTCTCGCGCAGGGAATCGGTCACCTTCATCGTGGACTTGGTGCCCAAATCCGCCATGATGAGCGTATCTTCGACTTCCTCCCAGGCGTCTTCATCCAGATCGCCTGCGGACAAAATTCCCATGAGCCCCTGGCCGATGGCATTTTGCGAGCGCGAAAGGCGGCCACGCAAGCGGCCAAGACGCCCACCGGCGGGTGCAATATCATCCTGCGGAGCTGGCGCTGGAGCAGGTTCCCCCTCTGGAGCCTCGGTCTGTTCCTTGGCAGCTTCAGCTGCACCGGTTTGCGCCTCGGCAGCGGCTGCGGCTTCTTCGGCTTCCTCGCGGTCGTCCACCCGCTCCTCGATGTCTTCGGCATCATTGTCTTCAACAACCTCGTCGAAGACTGGGGACTCCTCTTCTACCTCAGCATTCTCCACGGAGACGACGTCTTCTGGCTCTTCTGCCTTGGGTGCAGCTTCTGGCTGCTCAGCCTTTTCTGGGGCACGGTCCGCGTGCGATTCTTCGCTTTCCGGCGCCGCAGTTGCCGCGCCCGCTAATCCAGCCGCGCCAGCAGTCGCTGCCGCGGCGGCAGCGCCAGTTCCCTTGGACAGTGGTTTGTCTTCCTTATCAGCGAAAGATTCTGCCGCTTGCTTCTTCTCCTCCGCTGGCGCTTGGGCCTGGGCCTGCTTAGAAGGCTCTGCCGGTTTGTCGGTCTTCGCCGGCTTCCCCTGCTGAGGTGCCGGCTTGGTTTCTGGTTCCTCTGCCGCAGGCTTGTCTGCCACGGGCTTGTTTGCCGTGACATCAGTCGTAGGCTGGGCAGGCTGTGGCTTATCAGCCTGCGGTTTAGCCTGCGCCTTCGGGTTTTCCTTAGACTGTGAGGTCTTGCCGCTGAGCTGCTCATTGGCGATGTCGGTAGCATTCGGTTCTGCCTTAGCTGCCTGCTGCGCCTGTGCTGGCTTGTCCGCCTGAACCGGGGCTTTCTGCGCTTCCTTAGCGCCGCCAGCAGGAGCGAAGTTAAAGCCGGACTTAGCTTGATAGTTGCCGGACTTTTGCTCCTGGGTCAGCTGCTTCGGTTCTTCCTCAGCAGGCTTATCAAAGGACACCTTCTTGGCGTCGCCGCGCTTTTTGCCGATTACCACGAGAAGAATAATCAGCACGATGACGACGATCGCAATGCCGATCCATAACCATAAAGAATTCATGCCTCTATAGTGCCAGTCTTCTCAGCTCGCGGCACGCCAAACCCCCTCCTAACGCGGAAGGGGCCCTGCGGGAAGTCGACGAACCCAGGCTACTTCCCCACCTCGTCACCGCGGGGAGCATCTACGCCCAAGCGAGTGGCATCCTCGCTGGCTTGCTCCGTTCCAGGGGCGCTGCCTGCGGGATTCATGCGCTGCGAAATCACGCGAGTAACGCCATCGCCGCGCATGGTTACGCCATAGAGGACGTTGGCGACATCCATCGTCGGCTTTTGGTGCGTAATGACGATTAGCTGCGAGTCTTTACGCAGCTCCTCAAAGAGGGCAATGAGGCGGCGCAGGTTGACGTCATCAAGCGCTGCCTCAACCTCGTCCATAACATAGAACGGGCTGGGGCGGGCGCGGAAGATAGCTACCAGCATCGCAAGCGCAGTAAGCGACTTCTCGCCACCAGATAGCAAGGAGAGTCGCTTGACTTTCTTGCCCGGTGGGCGCGCTTCCACCTCGATGCCGGTGGTGAGCATGTCGTCCGGCTCTGTGAGAATGAGGCGCCCCTCGCCACCGGGGAATAGGGTCTGGAAAACCTTGGGAAATTCTGCTTCGACGTCGTGCCACGCATCGGTAAACAGCTGCAAGATCTGCGCGTCTACATCCTCGATAACGCCCGTAAGATCCTTGCGGGCTTGGATGACATCCTCCAACTGGGTGGAAAGGAAGGAATAGCGCTCCTCCAAAGCCTTGTATTCCTCCAGTGCGAGCGGATTGACCTTGCCTAATGAATTGAGGTCCTTTTCTGCTTGCTTCAAGCGCGCGTTTTCCGCCCCGCGGTCGAAATCTTCGCCTGGAGTGTAGTCCTGCAAGAGATCCGAAATCGCAATGCCCAGCTGTTCCACAATCTTGGCTTCTGCTTCGTCCACACGCACCTGCGCCTGGGAGCGAGCAATTTCCGAGTCATGGGCGCGATTGGTCAGCCGGTCCAGCTGCTGCCGCGCGGCCGAGACGTGTTGCTTGACCTGCTGCAGCTGCGAGTTGAGGGAGGTGCGCTGCGCAAAGTAGTCATCGCGCTCAGAGGTAGCGCGCTCAAGCAGCTGCGTGGCGCGCGCGGCCAGATCGCGTGAATGCTTGGCTACCGCACCGGCCAACTCTCCCTGGGCCTTGCGCCGCGCCATGGCTTGCTCATGGCGGGCCTTGGCTTGGCGTTCATGCTGCGCTTGGCGACGCAACGCCTCCCCCTTCCCCGCTACCTGACCCACGTGGTCTTGGGCCGAGCGGGCTGCCACCTGCGCCTCCATTTCCATGGACTTGACCTGCTCTAATGCTGCGGAGGCCTCGTCGCGCTCTACCGAAGAGGGCTCGTCGGGCTGCTCGTCCGCATCGACGCGGGCGAGCCTATCGCGGGCGTCGGCAAGCTGCGTGCGGGCCTCGGTGAGCTTGACCTCGATCTCGGTAGCCCGCGCCGCGGCCTTCTCGTGCTCATTCTTATTGGCCTCGTACTGCTTGAGCAGGCGCTGGTGATCGCGTTTCCACGCATCAACTTCAGTATCATGCTCGCGCAAGGCAGCCTTCGCCGAGGCTGCAGTCACCCGGGCATCCTCCGCCGCGATCTTCGCGCCCTCAAGCGTGCCGGAGAGTTCTTCCAGCTCCTGCGTGGCAGATTCCAACTGCTCCTCTGCCTCCGCGATGCGGGCGGAAACCTCGACGGTGGATGAGGCACCGGTGCCTACTTCTACCCAACCTTCACCCAACACCACGCCGGATTCGGTGACGGCACGCAGGCGGGGGTCCTCGGCCACCAACTTTTTCGCCTCCGCGACATCGGAGACGAGCACTACATCCGCAAGGAGGCGGTGCAGCGCTGCGGAAACTTCCGGGACCACCACAATGTGGTCGAGCAACCACGAGGTTCCTGCGGGCAAAGTCGCATCCACGCGCCAGGAAGTGGCGGGGGCGGCCGCGGAGACGTCGATAAGCGCGGAGCGCGTGCCCTTTTCTAAGTCCGCAATCAGCTGGGCAGAAATCTCGCCGGCCTGGGCCTCTGCAAAAGCACCCAACGCGGCTGCTACCGCGGTCTCGTACTTGGTGGTAATGAAATCGGCCAACGGTTGGAAATGCTCGCCTACCTCAATCTTTTCCGGCGCAGTCTGAGCCAAGGTATCGATGCGGGAACGCAAGGTATAGACAGCGCGCTCACGCTCGCGCTGCTCATCGCGGAGCTGCTCCAAACGCTTATCGGCCGCACCCGATTCACTGGCCGCCCGCACATGGGCTTCCTCCAGCGGCTCACGCTCGCCGGCCAAAGACTGCAACTTATCCGCTACCTCATCGGCCTCCGCCTGGGCGGCTTGGGTGCGCTGCTTGGTAGAAGTCAGGGTCTCCTCTTGGCGCGCCAGCTCCTCTTCGGCCGAAGTAACCTGGCCTGCCGCCTTTTCTTCCGCGGCGATGAGACGGACGACGCCCTCGCGCCTATCCGCAATGGCACGCAGCTGCGCCATGTGTTCGCGCTCGGCTGCCTCGAATGCCTCACGGCGCTCTGCTACCTCTTCGCGGATAGCCTCCAGGCGTTCCGCAGCTTCCTCCGCTGCGGCGAGAAGCTCTGCATGTTCTTCGTCCGCGCGGGCAGCCCTTGCCTCTAGGTCATCCGGATCCTGGCCGGAATAGGCCACTTGCGCGCCGGCATTGGCCGCTCGTTCCTCCGCAATGCGCTGGGTCGCGGAAATGCGCTCGGACAGCGTGGACAGGTCGAACCACAGCTTTTGGGCAGCATCCGCCTTGGGGTTTACCTCCTCCAGCTGGGCTTCCACTTCTAGCTGCGAACCTGTTGCTTCTTCCAGCTGCGCGGTAACTTCTTCTACTTGCTCGGCCAAAACCTCGGCCGCGCGCTCGGTCTCCTGAAACTTGCTGCGCAGGCGCACCACCCTATCTCCTGCCAAGCGCAGGCGGGCGTCGCGCAGATCAGCCTGCACAGTGGCGGCGCGCTGCGCGGCCTCAGCCTGGCGAGCCAAAGGCTTGAGCTGCTTGCCCAACTCATCAGTAAGGTCCTGCAGACGATCCAAATTGGCCTGCATGCCGGTGAGCTTGCGCTGCGCTTTTTCCTTGCGGCGGCGGTGCTTGAGCACACCCGCGGCCTCTTCGATATACGAGCGCCGATCCTCGGGCCGCGATTCTAGGATCTCAGAAAGCTTGCCTTGGCCGACGATAATGTGCATCTCGCGGCCAATACCGGAATCAGAAAGCAGCTCCTGAATATCCATCAGGCGCGCTTTGGAGCCATTGATTTCGTATTCGCTGGCGCCATCGCGGAACATGCGGCGGGTGACCGATACTTCCGAGTATTCGATTGGCAGCGCACCGTCCGCATTATCGATGGTGAGGGTGACTTCGGCGCGCCCCAGCGCTTTGCGATCACCAGCGCCGGCGAAGATGACGTCCTGCATCTTTCCGCCGCGCAGCGTCTTGGCGCTTCCCTCACCCATAACCCAGGCCAGGGCGTCCACCACATTGGACTTGCCGGAGCCATTTGGCCCGACGACGGCGCAAATTCCTGGCTCAAATTTCAGAGACGTCGCCGACGCGAATGATTTGAAGCCTTTCAGCGTCAGCGATTTCAGGTGCATTTGGGTAAGTTTAGCAAGCCTTGAACGCAGCTGCCCAGCCGAGCCTGGCGGTTCGCTCCAGCGGGCTTGTGCTGCGAGTTAACGTTCGATGAAACCAGATTCGCCCTTAGGGGCAGCCCACTGTTCGACAACCAGATCCACCGTTCCCGGGCGGCGGGTAGTACTCGGCTGCTCATTGAGGAGTCCCAGTAATTCCTCGCATTTCTCCCGCGGACCTTCTGCTACCACCTGCACCCGGCCATCGCTCAGGTTGGTGGCATGCCCACTCAAGCCGAGCTCAAGGGCACGAGAGCGCGTCCACCAACGAAAGCCCACGCCTTGGACGTTCCCGTGGACAAAAGCGGTCATTCTTTCCAGTGCCATGCTGCCTTCCTAATTTCTAATAGCGGTCGTGGTGTCCCTTATCGCGCAACACGCGGCGATCCTCCTCGCTGCGGCGAGTGACAGGATCCGATCCGTCCCAGCACTCTACGCCCTTCAGCTCCGGCATCATATCGCGGTGGAATACTGGGTCAATGCCGTGGCTGCGCTGCTCGTTGTAATTCTTGAGCAGCTTAATCGCCACACCGGATAGTGGCACGATGGCGATGATATTGAGGATCACCATGGTTGCCGCACCGGTATCGGCCAAAGCAAAGACCAGCGGCAGAGAGCCCACTGCGCCGAACCAGACAAAGAAAAGCACGACGAGGCGGAAAATTACCAGCGCAGGCTTGCTCTGGGTGAGGTACTCCAGGTTAGATTCCGCCAAGTAATAATTGCCCAGGATGGAGGAAAAAGCCAGGAAGAAGAGGATGAAGCTGACGAAGTGGATTCCCCATTCGCCCACCTCAGAAGACAATGCCGCCTGGGTCAAGGAGACGCCCTCTGCTTCAGCACCGTAGGCAATCTCCGGCCCCAGCAAGATGATGAAGGCGGTGATGGTACACACCACCAAGGTGTCAAAGTACACGCCGAGGGTCTGGACCAGCCCCTGCTTGACCGGGTGGGACACTGCCGCGGTAGCCGCTGCGTTCGGAGCAGAGCCTTCACCGGCCTCATTAGAGAACAGTCCGCGCTGAATGCCCTTCATCATGGCCGCGCCGAGACCCGCGCCTGCGATTTCCTTAATGCCTAGCGCGTGACCGACAATATCGCCAATCATTCCCGGCACCTTGTCAAAGTTGGTGATGACTACAAAGCCGCCGATAAGCAGGTAGGCCACCGCCATAAAAGGCACGATGATCTGGGTGATATTGGCAATGCGGTTCACGCCGCCAAAGATGATGAGGCCCGCAACCACGGCAATAACAACACCGATAATGGAGCGGAACATGGTGTCATCGCGGTCAAAGGAGAAGGACACCGCATCTGCAATGGCGTTGGTCTGAAAGGCGTTGTAGACCAAACCAAAGGTAAAGGCGATAGCGATGGAGAAAAGCGCGCCAAGCGGGCCCCAGCCCAAGCCGCGTTTCATGTAGTACGCCGGGCCGCCGCGGTACCCGTCGCCATCGCGCACTTTCCACAGCTGCGCCAGGGTGGACTCGATAAATGCAGTTGCACCACCAAGGATGGCGATGAGCCACATCCAAAAGACAGCACCTGGGCCGCCCACGGAAATAGCCACGGCCACGCCGGCCACGTTACCGGTGCCAACGCGGGAAGCGGCCGAAATAGTGAAGGCCTTGAAAGCAGAGATGCCGCCATAGTCCTCGTCCTCATCGCGCCCTTCCCCCTTGGGTCGCTCGACGACGGCGCGGAACATGTCCGGCACCATGCGCACCTGCACCAACGCGGTACGGATGCCGAAGAATAGGCCCGCAGCGATGAGCAGCCAGGGCAGAATCCACGACCAGACGCCGTCATTAAATGTCGTTACGACATTTTCAAGAAAATCCATGCAGAATAATTTACTGCCTTGAGGTTCACAACGTGAACCCCATGCGCCATAACTTATTGACAATGGGGGCAGAAATGGGTGGAACGTCCTGAAATTACGCAGCGCTCCAAGGGCGTTCCGCAGCGCTGACAGGGCTGGCCAGCCCGCCCATACGCGGCCAGGGAACGCGAGAAGTATCCCGATTCACCATTCACGTTGACGTACAAGGAATCAAAGCTCGTGCCACCCACTTTTAGGGCGGCGGCCATGACCTCCTGGGCCGCTTCGAGCAGGGCAACGGCATCCTTTTGCCGCAACGTCGATGCCCTTTTGCGGGGCGGAATCTGTGCCGCCCACAGGGATTCATCGGCATAGATATTGCCGATTCCAGAAGCCAAGGTTTGATCCAAGAGTGCGGTCTTTACTGCAGTCTTCTTTGTCCGCAGGCGCCGGGCGGTTGCCACAATGTCGAAATCTGGTTCCAACGGGTCAATGCCTATGTGCGAGATCTTCGCCCACGGTGCATAGAGCCAATATCCAAAGGTGCGCTGGTCTACAAAGCTAAGCTCTACCCTACCGCTTAGCTGAGCGCTAATGCGCAGATGCGGCGAATCGGTCGCACCGATTCGAACCTGGCCCGACATGCCTAAGTGGATGAAGAGGACGTCGCGGTGGGGATCCATGGAATCTTCGCCCACAGATTCCAGCCACATGAACTTTCCCCGCCGAGCCACAGCAGCGATCTCTTTACCGACAAGAAGACCGGGAAGTGGCTCATCTTGGCCACGGTTGGCACGCGGGTGTAGGACGTGCACAGACTCAAAAGTCCGCCCCACCACGTGGGGCTCAAGACCCCGGCGGACGGACTCGACTTCCGGCAGTTCCGGCATACTTAGCCTTCTTTATGCGCGGTGCCCTGCACCAAAAGCGGGGTTTCGCGGAGGGTCTGGCACGCCTCTTGAGCTGCTTGCTGCTCGGCCAGCTTCTTATTGTGTCCCACTCCATTGCCCACGGTCAGACCAGCAACGGTGGCTACCGCGTTAAAGGTCTGGTCATGTTCTGGGCCGGTGGAGGTAGCCGAGTAGACCGGCATTGGTGCCTTAAGCTCGGCGCACAGCTCCTGCAAAGTGGTCTTCCAATCTAGGTGGCGACCGCTCACAGTGGCGTTGTCGATCTTTTCTGCGAATAGGCGCAGGATGACATCTCGCGCAGTTTCGAATCCATGCTCGCGGTAGATAGCGCCAAAGATTGCCTCGGTGGTATCGGCAAGGATGGAATCCTTATCGCGGCCACCGGTCGACTGCTCGCCCTTGCCCAGCAAAATGTGCGGGCCGAGGTTTATCTCACGGGCGATATCCGATAGTCCGTAACGCGAGACGATCGAGGCACGCATCTTGGAAATATCCGATTCCGGACGAGAAGGATAAGTGATGTAGAGCTGAGAGGCCACCGACAGGCCCAGCACCGCATCGCCCAGAAACTCCAAGCGCTCGTTATTAGGCAAATGCCCATTCTCATTGGCAAAAGAGCGGTGAGTAAGCGCCAAACGCAGGTGCTCCGGCTTCAACTCCACGCCGAGCGATTCCAACAGTGGGGTGTGGTCTACTGCAGCAAATTCGGCTGCCAGTGCCTCTTCCCCGGTTAGCTTCTTTTTGCGGCTCATAGGAACTTCTCCAAACCAGCCCAGCGGGGATCGACCTTATCTTCCTCTTCTTCACCAGAAATACCGGTGGTCACGCCTTCAGGCGTGTCAATCTCACAGCCATCTTCACACACCGGCGCGAAGGGAAGGTTGAGGCCTGCCTCATCGATCACGGCCTGCAAAAGGTCCAGCTCATCATCCTCGATCTCCGGAATCTCATCTCCGGAACCTTCATCATCGGTTGCAGGATCATCGCCAGAGACGAAGGATTCATCGGCAGCAAAGACCTGCGTGACATGCAAGTCCAGCTCTGGGTGCAGTTCCTTCAAGCACCGAGAGCATTCCCCTGTCAGCCGTCCAGATACGTTGGCATCCACCAAGACACCTGCACCTAGAGGGGTCAAGGTGGCGTCTACGGTGAGCTCCTCGCCCTTCGGAATGGCGATCATCTCGACGCCGATCCTCTCAGGTGCGGGGCCGGTCTGGGTGCGTTGCTCCGGCAGTGCGTCAGCGCCTTGGGCGTTCAACAATTCGCCCACATCGAACTTCAATGGTGATGTCATAACACTAGGTAGTCTACCTTGCCCCGCAAACTCCGCCTAGCGGCCAGCACAGGCAAACTTTCTGTCAAGAGTCTGTCGTTTAAAGTAAAAGGGCCTATGCCTTTCCGGAGTAGCCTTTTCCCAAGCCAAAGCCGTCTTTAGTGTGGAGACATGACTTACCACTTGGCGCTAGCCTCCCCGGATCCACGCAGCATCGCACTCGGATTCGTCATGTTCAGCTGCCTTCCTGCCGCGGTATTAACCATTTCCGGCACGCTCGTACACGCCACTCCACAGCCGGACCGTTCAGGCATCTATGGCGCTAGTGGGATTCGCCTATTTACTGCACTTATCTGCAGCATCGTTGCTGGTTTAATTGCTGGCACCATCCTGGTATTGCCCACTGGCATGGATCTTTCGGTGCTTACCGGCGCACTCATCTTTTCCCTAAGCGCAGGCGCCATTACCTGGTTCTCACGGGAGACCATTCCTACCGCGCTTATTTCTGTAGGCACCATGCTAGTTGCCACAGGTGCGCTAGTGAGTATGTGCGCGGTGTGCTTTCCGCAGAACTTTAGTGATAGTTCTTTGACGTCACTGTCTTCCTATTTCTTTACCGCACTCGTTGCATTCCTTTTCCCTGGCTTAGTGACCGCAGTCATTGCAGCATGTATGGCCGTCCAATCCGCCGCGCCTGCGCATCTCACCTCGGGGAAGGAAGGCGGCGCCACGTCTGCACACACGCCGTTAACAGCTGCTCCCCATGCAGCGAATACGGCAGTGCCCACCACACATCCTCGCTCCCACGCAACTTCCTGAACTGCCCGCACTGGTAGGAAAACATAAAGACCCTGGTGGGTGGGCAGACGGTGTACGAC
>NZ_JASOKQ010000033.1:0-20452 GCF_030216265.1 Corynebacterium sp. UMB0012 | reverse complement strand
ACCTTATATCCGCCCGATTTACCCAGCCTGAGCAGCAAGATCGCTGTAACTCAGACACACTTTTTGCTACTTAACCCCGGAATCTAGTGAACGTGCGGCGACATGGTCTGTAGCGGGAAAGTAGCAATCAGGCTCTAGACAGCAAACCCTTACCTAGGTAAGGTAAGCCTATGCAAAAGAAAGACTTCATGAATGTGCGTGCAGTTATCGCACTCGTAGCCACTCTAGCCCTAGGCGCAGGCCTTGTTGCGTGTTCTTCTGATTCTTCTTCTAAGGAAGGAAACGGAGAAAAGAAGATCGAGCGAGTTGTGGCGCTTGATTGGCGCTACGAGGAAATTCTCAAGGCCCTCGATGTGGACCCAGTGGGAATCGTGGAAATCGGTAAGTCGGAGGCACCGACCACTTTGAAAGGGCAGCTGGGTCAGGCGACCTCTGTGGGCCAGGCCAAGCAGCCGAATCTAGAGGTTATCCAGTCCTTGGAGCCGGATCTGATCCTGGCTAGCCCTACCCGTCAAGCCGATATCATGCCGCAGTTGGAAGAGATTGGGCAGACCGAATCCTACCCAGATGAGACTTACTTGGACGTGCTGGACTCGATGGATGAGATCGCGGCCAAGCTAGGTAAAGAGGAAAAGGCCAAAGAAGTCCGTCAGCGCATCGAGGACAAGATTGCTCATACCAAGGATGCGGTAAAGCCGGGGAGCCGTGCGGTCGTGGCTGGCTGGTCCAGTGAGATGCTCTATACCTGGGTCAACCCTTCCTTCCCCCAGTCGCTACTAAGTGAGGTGGGCTATGACTATGCTTTCGAAGGTGAGAAGTCATCCATCGAATCTAAGACTGATGTAGCGGAACTGACCGGCGATAAGCTCCCTGGTATGAAGGCTGACCTAGTCTTTATGTACAAGGACGTCGATGCGTTTAAAAAGACGCCCTATGCCAAGGGTAGCGGCGACATCGTAGAGGTGGACCAAGATATCTGGTCGCGCGCCCGCGGGCCGCTTTCCGCCGAGCATATGCTCGATGACATCATCGCCGCTGAAGAGTAGTGGCACCTCGAACTAAAACCAGCGCCTGCCTGGTCCTTGCAACCGCTGCCGTCGCCTTCGTGTGGTGGTGGCGGCTTCGCCATGTTCAGGTGCCAGCTGATACCCCGTGGCTGGAAGAAGAGCTGCATAGCGTGGCCTTTGACCGTCTCCTTGCCACCACGGTCGTCGGTATCGCATTAGGGGTAGGCGGGTTATTGCTGCGGACGGCAACTGCGAATCCGCTAGCCGATCCGTCCATCACTGGTGTGAACTCCGGTGCGGCACTCGGCGCAGTCGCAACAGCAATGTTTATAGGAAGCGAAACCTCGAGTGTTGACCAGTTGCCCGGTGCGCTGTTGGGTGCGGGGATTGCTGTGGGGGTGACGGTGGGCGTCGGTAAGAGCGGTGCCATTCAGCGCATGGTGCTTGTTGGCGTTGCCGTTTCCGCGCTGTGTAGCGCCTTGACCTCCATTTTCTTGGTGATAGATGAAGCTCAACTGGCTACGGTGATGTCATGGCTTTCTGGTCGGCTTGCCGGTGTGCGCCTAAGCGGTATCATACCGGCGCTGATTGCCGTGCTGGTCGTGGTTCCCTTGACCTTAGTCGGTGCAAAAACGCTGGACTTGCTCGTAGCAGGCGATGCCGTGGCTGGTGCTGTCGGCGCGAAGCCGGAGCGCATTCGGTTGGCAGCCATTGTGGCGGCGGTAGTGCTTATTGCTCCGGCCGTAGCTGCAACTGGGCCGATTGGCTTCTTGGGGTTGATGGCCGCGGCCGTAGCGTGGCGGGTGTGCGGCTCACACCACCGCATGGGGCTGTGCGTGGCTGGAATTGTTGGAGCAGCGGTGCTTTTGGTGGCCGATTCGGTTGGCCAGGCAATCTGGGCGCCAGCCGAGACCCCAGTGGGCATCGTGACTTCTTTGGCTGGCATGCCATTAGTGTTGTGGGCCGTCCATGCGCTGGGGAGGAGGAAGCATGCGGCATAAGAGATTTGTTGGGGTGCTAGTAGGACTCATCCTGGCGTTGGCGTTGAGCGCAATCATCGGCATGGGCGTCGGTGCGGTGATGAAACCGCCGGGCGAGGTGATCACCGCCTTCGTTACCGGAGAGCCGCTCATCTGGAAGTACCGCGCCCCGCGGATCTTGGTGGGAATCTGCGCTGGTATTGCCATGGCCGTCTCTGGCTGTCTATTGCAGTCCGCGCTACGCAATCCTTTGGCCGCACCAGATACGGTGGGTATTACCTCCGGCGGCGGACTCGCGGCCGTTGCGGTACTCATGGGATCAGGCGCCCTGCCGGCCCACCTGCTGACTTTCATAGCCTTTATTGGCGCGTTGGCTGGAACTGGGCTGGTTCTTCTCCTCGCCGGACGCGGGGCAAGTGATCCGGTGCGCCTGCCGCTTACCGGGGTGGCGGTATCCTTTGGGCTGGGCGCCATCACCGAATTGCTCTTGGTGCGGGCCGCCCCAGAGGCAGGAGCGGCCATGACATGGTTGAAAGGTTCGCTTTACGCCCGCTCGCTTGGCGATGCCACCATTGTCGCCCCCTTTATCCTTCTCGCCCTAACCGTCTCGATGGTGGTGGCAAGACACCTGGATATGCTCGCGCTGGATGACTCGACCATGGCCGGCATCGGCGTGAGCACCAAGATGTTGCGCCTAATAGCAGTAGCATTAGCCGTCATCCTCGGCGCCGCGGGAGTCGCCGCGGCCGGGGTCTTGGGCTTCGCCGGACTCATCGTCCCACATGCTGCTCGCTTGGTTGTTGGCGCGAACCTGCGCCGGCAAATACCCGTGGCGGCCCTGGGCGGCGCGGTCCTTGTGACCGCATGCGATACGCTCGGTCGCTGGGCCTTCGCCCCCACGGAACTCCCCGTTGGCGCGCTCATCGCGCTGATCGGTGCACCGTATTTCATTTTCCTATTGACTCGGCTGACCCGAGTGCGAAACGGAGGCTAGACATGACCCTGACGTGTAGCGAATTAACCGTGGGCTACGGTGGCCCCGATGTGGTCAAGGATGTAAATCTTCACTTATCCAGTGGTCAAGTAACCGCTCTGATCGGGCCGAATGGCTGCGGCAAGTCGACGCTTCTCAAGACATTGGGCCGCCAGCTTACGCCCAGCGCAGGCGCGGTGTACCTCTCGGGCCAAAATATCAGCAAGTATTCCTCGCGTGCCTTTGCCCGTGAAGTTTCTTTTCTGCCACAACATCCCGTGGCTCCGGAAGGGGTATTAGTGCGTGACGTCATCGGTTACGGCCGCTATCCCTATACAGGGGCGCTAGCGACGATGCGGGCCGGAGATCATGCAGCGGTTGAGCGTGCTGCCTCGCGTGCTGGGGTGAGCGCGCTTCTCGACGCCCCCGCGGCAGATCTTTCCGGTGGTCAGCGCCAGCGCGTCTTCCTCGCCATGACCTTGGCCCAAGAAACACCAATTACCTTGCTTGATGAGCCAACTACTTACCTCGACCCCGCGCACCAATTGTCCATTTTGGATCTGATTCGAGACCTCAATGGCGCTGGGACCACAGTGGTCATGGTGGTCCACGATATGGTCCATGCCGCGCGTTATGCCGATCGAATCGTAGCCATGCGTGAGGGACGCATTGTGGCCGAAGGGGCCACCGAGGAGGTGATGACTGCTGAACTCGTACGCGAAACCTTCCATGTTGAGTGTTTAGAGATGACTGATCCCTCCACCGGTCGACGCTTTCCCATACCCATTTCCGTGCACGCTCCTGAATTTTCTGGAACCCTAGAAGGAAGAAGATAAATCTATTTAAAGGAGTACGTAGCAATGGCAAACGAACTAGGCCACGAAGTTGACCTGGATCGCAACGAATACAAGTACCTGGCATCTGAGGACACTGTGTCTTCGGCAGCTAACTCTGGCACCTCCGCTCGGTCCGGCGCGGCTGCAGCAGGTGCAGGGGTTGCAGCGGCAGGCGCCGCGGGCACAGCCGGCCTATCTACCGCCAGCAAGTACGAGCCGCAGAATCACGTCGTTGCTGGCGCCGACGAAGAGCATGTAGGCTCTGCCTCCGAGCAGCCGGACCTGCAGGAGAAGCTGGATGAGAACAACGCTGACTACGCGCCGAGCCAGCACATCGTAGGTGAGGCGCAGGAAGAGCACATTGGTTCCGCCCCGCAGCAGCCGGACCTGCAGGAGAAGCTGGACGAGGATAACTCGGACTATGCGCCGAGCCAGCACATCGTAGGCGAAGCAAACGAAGAGCGTGTTGCCACTGCGCCGAACCAGGACAACGTCAACGGTCAGCAGTCCTCTGAGCGCCTGGATCAGCTAAAGGGCAAGGCATCCGAGGCTGGTAGCGCCGTCGGCGATGCTTTCCAGCGCGCTAAGGGCTTCGTGGAGGACAAGGCACACGAGTACCAAGAAGAGTCCACGAAGAAGGGTGGCTTCTTTGACCGTGTCAAGGGCGCTGTCCGCGATGCTCGCGAGTCCATCGAGGACAAGCGCAAGAACTAACCAGGGCTGAGACTAAGCCGCTTTCCCGAGGTCGGGGAGGCGGCTTTTGTCGTATATACAATCCTGCTAATCGTCCAAAGCGTGAAGGTAGAGCCGCCTAATCAGTAGGCGCCTTGGCACATCCACGAGGGGGCGCAGGAAGGGGAGGAAGGGCTCGGAGGCGGCGTCGATAAGCAGCAGGGTGCGACCGTCGCGCAGGCGCTCAAGGGTAAAGGTTTCTACGCCGCGCTCGAGGTGTCCGGGAAGGGTGCCGTAGGTGAACCCGCAGCGGCCGTCTGCGTGGAAGACGTCGACCACGCGGCAGCGGAAATCCCACGGGCCGAGGCCCATGGTGACCTCCGCGCCGAGCTCTACCACCTCATGGGTGGGGCGCACGCGGAATAGCCCGCTGCGTTGGATTGTCCAACGGAAAAGCCGGTGTGCGGCGGTATCAAAATCAGCGTCGATGACTCGTGACATGTGCAGCTGCGGGAAGCCAGAGGTATCGGAATAAGACAGCGGTGTGACCATGCGCCCAATGATAGGGGAGGGGTGATTACCCCCGAATTCTGGAAGAAATATAACGGCTTGGACACAGTCACAGGAGTTTGCTGATTCCACAATTTTTTCGTGCCAGTATCGAGCTTGCACGATGTTGACAACTGAAAGTAGGTACCTTGATGCTTCGCATTCCGCACCTTAAGAAAGTCCTGGTGGGCTCGGCTTTCGCTGGTGCGTTTTTCCTGGGATCCCCGGCCGCAGGCGCCCAGGAATTGCCCCAACCGGTTTTCGATTCCGCAGGGATTATTGACCAGGTCCGAGATGGCCTGGCGGGGGTTGGTATCCAAACCCCGCAGGTGGATAAGAACGTCACCGACGCCGTGGATTCCTCTGTGCGCAACGCGCAGCAAGCCGTGCAGCACACGGTGCAGGAGGCGCAGTACGCGGAGCCGATGACCAACCCGAATCCCATCGGCCTAGCGGAGCAGGCCACCCAGCCGGAATTTAAACCTAAGGGCACCAATCCGAATTACAAGTGGAAAAATGATGGATTTTCCAAGGTAGCTGCGGGCAAGCCACAGGCTGACTACGTGCTGCACCGCGTGCCGGGCTCCTTCTTTGATGCCCCACGCATTCCAGAAGAATCTGTTGCAGCCATGAATGAGGGGGAGTCCCTCTATGGCCCAGGCACTCCGGTTTATGTCAATGAACAGATGATGTGCACGCTGACCGTGGCGGGCAACGATAATGCTGGCCGCAAGGTTGGGCTCACCGCCGCGCACTGCGGCAATGTGGGAGACCCTGTTACCTCCGCTGATTCTGAGCAAATCGGCCCTACCGGCACCGTAGTGTCTAAGAACGAGGACTTGGACTACGCCGTTATCGAGTTCGGCTCTAAGGCCAAGGTGTCCCGCTCCTACAATGGTGTGACCGTCAACGAGTTGGGCGGTGGCGTTAAGCCGGGGCAGCAGGTGTGCAAGCAGGGCGTTGCCACCGGAAAGACCTGCGGTGTGACCTATCAGCAGGCAAAGAAGATTCAGGTTAACCAAGTATGTGCCATGATGGGCGATTCCGGCGCTCCATTGTTGGTCAATGGCCGCCTAGTTGGCTCGATTACCGGTGGTTTCCTGCCGGTGAATTTCCCGTGCCGTACCCCATTGCAGGGGCCGGTCCATAACCCAACCGCCGCAACCACCATGGATGCAGTCCTGGAGGATATGAATCGCCGTGGCGGCGTGGGCGCTGGTTTCGCGCTACCGCAGGACTAACCTCGTCCCTGCTCTTTGCCCGCTCCCGATGTACTGGGAGCGGGCACTTTTATGTCTCTGTTTATTGCTGATAATCACAACTAATCGGCGCTTGTGTGAAACCCTTTTGCGGACTAAGGTTAGCCTTATCTAGAAGCTACTTAGGTGTGGCTAACAACACCGGCAGTAGCCGGTCAGAGAGAACCGAGGTAACCGCGCGATGTTTCAGCTGTCCTTGTCGTCCCGCACCCGTACCCACCAGACCTGCGAAAGGTCCGAATGTATGCGTGCCGATCAAGCCCCAGTGGACGCATTGGTAGAACTACCTGAATGCTGCCTGCGGCATGCGATTGAGTCGCAGCCGGCGTTGGCGCTGCGTATGCGTGAGCTGGGCTTCCGTCCAGGGGTGCGCGTGCAGATCGGACGCAAGGTGGCCGGCGGGGCGCGCCTGGTCACCGTGGGTACCGCCCGGTACGCGGTGGATGCAGCTACGCTCGGCCAGCTGGAAGTCATCCCGGTGGCGGCATAATGGCACGCAAAACCGCAGCGCCAAGCTGTCACTCCGCATCCTCCATGCGTATCGCCGCGGAGGGAACGCCTGTCCTCGCCTTGGTCGGGACTCCAAATTCCGGCAAATCTACCTTGTTCAACGCGTTGACCGGAGCGAAGGTCCAGACCGGCAACTGGCCGGGTACCTCCGTAGAAGTCAGCCGTGGTTTGTGGAATGCGCAGCCAGAGGCCTTCGACATCATCGATCTGCCCGGTGCTTATTCCTTGGATCCAATGAGTCCGGACGAGGAATTCACCCGAGATATGCTCGTTGAGTGCCCGCCGTGTGAGCGCCCAGATGTGGTTGTGGTGTTGGTGGATGCCACTGCGCCGGCGCGAGGGCTTAACCTCGCATTCCAAATTGCGGAATACCCGTATCGAGTGGTGGTGGGGGTGACCAAAGAGGACGTCGCCAAGCAGCAGGGCATTAGCATCGATACCTCCGCGCTATCGCGCGCCGTGGGCATGCCGGTGGTCAGCGTCAATGGTCGCCGCCGAGAAAACCTCGATGCGCTGGAGGGTGCCGTTGCAAAAGCAATGCAGACGGAGCCACAGACTATCCGGCCCAACGCCGATGTGGACCAACGCTTTGCGGATTTGGACGCCGCGGAAAAGGCTGCCGTTTCCAGGACGGACGTCGGCGAACCGCTTAGCCAGCGCGTGGACCGCGTGGTGCTGCACCCAGTGCTCGGCCCGATTCTATTTCTGGCGGTGATGTGGGCGGTCTTCTTTATTACCACTACGGTTGCGGGACCGCTGCAGGACGGCCTGGAGGCACTGATCGCCGGTCCCGTCTCTGATGCCGTGCGCAGCCTCCTCCCAGACCACTGGTTGCTCTCGGGATTGCTGGTAGATGGCCTTATCGGTGGTGTGGGCATGGTGCTGACCTTTGCCCCGCTGCTGGCCCTGATGTTCCTGTGTCTAGCCGTGCTGGAGGATTCCGGTTATATGGCGCGCGCGGCGGTGGTCACTGACCGAGTTATGCGCGCCATTGGCCTACCGGGCAAGGCCTTTATCCCCATCGTGGTGGGCTATGGCTGCAATGTTCCGGCGATTTCGGCGACGCGCGTGCTTGGCGACGTCCGCCATCGCATCCTTACCTGCCTCCTTATTCCTTTCACTTCCTGTTCGGCCCGTCTCATCGTGTTCATGATGCTGGCGCAGGTGTTTTTCCCCGCTCATGCTGGTTCCGCGGTATTCGGCATGTACGTGCTGTCTATCGCGCTGGTGGTGTTGGTAGGCCTCGCCTTGCGCCGCACGGTGTGGCGCGCCATGCCGGCCGAAGCCTTAGTTATCGATCTTCCGGCCTATCAGCTGCCCACCTTTGGCCTCACCCTGTCGGTGATGTGGGTGCGTCTGAAAGGCTTCTTGCATACCGCCGGCGGCATCATCGTCGCCACCGTGGTGGTCATCTGGTTGCTCATGTCCATCCCGGTAACCGGTGGGCACTCTTTCAACGAGGGTGCGGTACCGCCGGAGGATTCCGCCTATGGCGCGGTCTCAAAGGTGATGTCCCCGGTCTTTGCCCCGGCTGGCTTTGATTCTTGGTCTCTGACAGGCCCGTTGGTCACCGGATTCGTGGCCAAGGAGACTCTCATTTCTACTTGGGCTCAGACGTATGCGGTAGAAGACGTCACTGATGATGCCCCAGAAGAGCAGGCCGAATCTCCGCTGGCCAGCCACATTCGCGCTGATTTTGATGCGGCCTCTGGCGGGCATGGGCTAGCGGCAGTATGGGCGTACATGGTATTCCTGCTGGCCTATACCCCGTGCGTGGCCACGGTGGCCGCGCAGCGGCGAGAAATAGGTTGGAAGTGGACGCTTATCGGTTTCGCCCTTCAGCTCGCCACCGCCTGGATTCTTGCGGTGGGCGTATTCCAGGTCCTCAAGGTCTTCCTATGAGCCCCACGGAGAAGGTTAAGGAGGCCATTAAACAGGGAAAATCCAACTCGGTCGAGATTGCAAAAGCTACTGGGTTAGGGCAGGGTACCGTGGAAATTATCCTCGCCCATCTCGAGCGCAGTGCGGAGCTGGTGCGCGAATCGCTCACCTCGTGCCCCACGGGCGGCTGCGGCAGTTGCGCGCAGGCGGGTGGGTGTTCCGGAGCGGCGGCGAAGCGCCGCGGTCCGGTGTTACTTCAGCTGCGGAGACATTCCTAGCCTTGCAGCGCGGCTAGGGCGTGCTTGTGGAGCAGGCCGTTGGAGGCGACGCCGGATCCACCGTGCGGGCCGGGGTTTCCGTCCAGATCCGTGAAAGTGCCGCCGGCCTCGGTCACGATGAGGGAGGGCGCGGCGAGGTCCCACAAGGACACCTCGGGTTCGGCGGCGATGTCTACCGCGCCTTCGGCCACGAGGCAGTAGGACCAGAAATCACCATAGCCGCGCAGGCGCCAGGTCTTATCCGTGAGTGCGAGGAACTGATCGCGCAGGCCGCGCTCGGCCCATCCGGTTAGCGAGCTCATGGCCAGCGAAGAATCGGCGAGCTTTTCCACGTGGGATACGCCCAAGCGCTTCGGCTCGCCGCCGAAAACGCGGAAGGCGCCAGCGCCTTTGGCCGCGTACCAGCGGCGGCGCAGGGCGGGTGCGGAAACTACCGATACCACCGGTTCGCCATCTTCCAAAAGGGAGATGAGCGTGGCCCATACGGGGACGCCACGCACGAAGTTCTTGGTGCCGTCGATGGGATCGATGACCCACTGGCGGCCCTTATAGCAGGCCTCGCCGCCGTATTCCTCACCCAGCACTTCATCGCGCGGGCGGGAGCGCTTGAGGGATGCGCGGATTTGCTTCTCACAGGTGAGGTCCGCATCCGATACGGGGGACATATCTGGCTTTTCCTTGACGGAGAGGTCCGAGGCCTCGAAACGATGCATGGTCACTACATCGGCATGGCCCGCCAGCTCGAGCGCGAGGCCCAAGTCTTCTTTGAACTTACCCACGGAGCCAATCCTCCATCTGATCCACTACCTGTTTATTGCCAGCGAGGCACCATTCGACGCCGCCGGCTTCTACCTTGCGGGCAGCACCACCGGCTGCCTCCACGAGGGCTTTGCCGGGGAACCAATCCCAATCCGCCACCGAATGCTGCATCCATGCGCCCCATGTGCCATCGGCCACGGAGGACAGGTCAACAGAACCAGCACCGAGCATACGGACTGTAGCAAAGTTTTCCGCCACGCGCTGCCATGCCCCGCGGATATCCTCATCCGCCAGCGAGGTTGGGTGCAGATACGTGGATAGTGAAATCTGCTCGGCCGGCTTCTCCTGCAGGCGAGCTACTTCCTTGCCGTCGAGGGAAGTGGGGTAGTCCCGGCCACCGAACCAGGTATAACCCATGGCGGGGCGGTGGACGGCGCCGAGGGTGATCCCCGTGGCGTCGGTAAGCGCCAAGGCAGAGCACCAATAATCGGAACCGGAAGAGAAATTGTAGGTGCCATCGACCGGGTCGATGACCCAGGTGCGCCCAGACTGGGACTCGCGGGCCGCACCCTCTTCGCCGAGGATGCCGTCTTCCGGGCGCACGGCTTCGAGCACGCCCGCGACGAAGCGCTCGGCCGCCCTGTCCGCATCCGTAACAACGTCCGAGATAGAAGTCTTGTGCTCTACGTCGACGCCCATCTCGCGCAAGCGCCAGGCCAGGCGGCCGGCGTTATAGACAAGGGCCTGCGCTAGGTGCGCATCCCCGTCATCCGCGTGCGCGACAATGAAGGTCTTGATGACCGCATCGATCATCTCCTGCAAGCTCGGCTTTTGATCCATGCCCACCATTGTCACCCTAAACGCGGCCGATGGCTAATTATGCCGGCCGGGTGGGTAGGATTGGGGCCTATGCGTCCCGAAGTAACAGCACGGCTCAAGCAATTGGAAACCACCCTGACCACCATTGAGAAGGTCATGGACCCGGAGGCTTTGGCTGCCCGCATTCGGGAACTAGAGGCCCAGGCCGGCGACCCGTCCTTGTGGGACGACCCCGCCCACGCGCAACAGGTCACCTCCGAGCTTTCTGCAGCGCAGGCTAAGGTCCGCAAGCTGGAATCCCTGCGCGGGCGCCTAGAGGACATGCCCGTGATGTACGAACTCGCGGAAGAAGAGGGGGATACCTCCCTGGCGGATGATGAGCTCGATTCCCTGGAATCTGCTATCGAATCGCTGGAGGTCACCACCATGCTTTCTGGTGAGTATGACCCGCGCGAGGCGGTTATTAATATCCGCTCCGGCGCCGGCGGTGTGGACGCGGCCGACTGGGCCGAAATGCTCATGCGCATGTACACGCGGTGGGCGGAAAAACACGGCCACAAGGTCGACGTCTATGACATCTCCTATGCGGAGGAGGCCGGTATCAAATCTGCAACCTTCGTCGTCCACGGTGAATACATGTACGGTCAGCTCTCCGTGGAGCAGGGTGCGCACCGCCTAGTGCGCATCTCGCCCTTTGATAACCAAGGGCGGCGCCAGACCTCCTTCGCAGAGGTAGAGGTGCTTCCGGTGGTGGAGCAGACTGACTCGATTGAGGTGCCGGATTCAGAGGTGCGCGTCGATGTCTATCGTTCTTCTGGTCCGGGCGGCCAGTCCGTCAATACCACCGACTCGGCGGTGCGCCTGACCCACATTCCCACCGGCATTGTGGTGACCTGCCAGAACGAAAAGTCGCAGATTCAAAATAAGGCCTCGGCCATGCGCGTGCTGCAGGCGAAGCTGCTGGAGCACAAGCGCCAGGAGGAACAAGCCGAGCTCGATGCGTTGGGCGCCGGTGGCAACGCCTCTTGGGGCAATCAGATGCGCTCGTACGTGCTGCACCCGTATCAGATGGTCAAAGACTTGCGCACCAATTTTGAGGTGGGTGATCCCTCCAAGGTGCTCGATGGCGATATCGATGGATTCCTTGAATCCGGTATCCGCTGGCGCATGCAGCAACAAGAAGACCAAGACTAGGTCCATACTGATCGGGCTGAATTGAACGCGAAAAGGCCGAACTGAGGGGAGAAAATCCTCAGTTCGGCCTGATCTCTATGGACCTAACCCGCGTAGTCCATCGGTGCACCTGGTCCCAGCGGGATGCCGATGAGATACCAGATGACGAAGAAGGCGAACCAGCCCACCAACATGGACAGCGAGTAAGGCAGCGCCAGCGACATCAAAGTACCCACGCCTGCTGGCTTGTAATAGCGCTGCAGGAAGGTCAACGCCAAGGCGAAGTAGGGCGACATTGGGGTGATGATATTCGTCGGGGAGTCACCGATACGGAAGAGCATCTGGGAGACCTCCGGCGAGACGCCCACATACATCATCATCGGCACGATGACCGGGGCCATCAGGGCCCACTGGGCGGAACCGGAGGTGATGAAGAGGTTGAGCAGTGCAACCATGGCCACCAATGCCGCAAACATGACTAGCGGCGGCAGGGACCAGTGTTGGAGCAGCTCGGAGCCCTTGATGGCGGTCCATACGCCGAGGTTGGACCACTCGAACCAGGCCAGGAACTGGGCGACGGCGAAGAAGAGGACCAGCATGGGAACGAGGGTCTCGATGCCCTTGGCCATGAATTCGGGGACATCGGCAAAAGACTTCACGGTGCCTGCCGCCAGGCCGTAGACAATGCCGCACACCAAGAAAGCCAGGGCAATCGGCACCGCGATGGCGCTAATCAGAGGCGATTCCATGAAGCTATCCCCTTGGCTCGCCAGCGGGGAGCCAGGAATAAATAGCAAGGCAAAGAAGGCGGCAAGGAAGAGCACGAGCGCGATGCCGGAAGCGATCAGGCCACGCTGCTCGTTGGGCTTGATGCGCATTGCCTCTTCATCATCGGTGAAGTCGTACTCCTCATCCTCTTCTGTGTCCGCGGTGGCCCCACCGGCGGCCTTGGAAAAAGACACCTCTTCATAATTAATGTGGTCGTGGTCCACGAGCTCGCGGGCCTTTTTGACCATGAGGAATTCCGTGACCGCGGTAATGATGAGGGAGAGCACCACTGCGGATGGGATGACAAAGAAGATATTGGCCAGCGGGCTGACCTCATATTCTGGGTCCACAAACTGTGCGGCCGGGGTAGAAATTCCCGCCAGCAGGAGGTCGGTGATATTGAGAATCAGCGAGGCATTGAAGCCGGCAGACGATGCTGCGAAGGCCACCATCGCGCCGACGATGGGGGAGCGGCCCACGGCGTGGAAGGCCATGGCGCCCAGCGGGATCAGGATGACGTAGATGGCGTCAGAGGCCACGGAGCCGGTCACGCCGGCCAGCGCCACCACGAAGGTCAGCATTTTCGCACTAACCTTGGTCACCATCGCGCGCACCAACGCGGAAAGCAGGCCAGACTGCTCCGCCACAGCCACGCCGAGCATCACAGCAAGGATGACGCCGAGCGGTGGGAAGCTGGTGAAGTTCTCCACTGCATCAGTAACCATGCGCGAGATATTCTCGGTGGTCAGCAGGGATTCCACTTCGATGGTGTCGCCAGTTTTGGGATCCTCTGCGGTCATGCCGACGAGGTGTCCTAGCCAAGAGGTCACAGCGACGATGGCTGCGAGGATGACGAAGAGCCAGAATGGATCCGGTAGCTTATTGCCAATCTTTTCTACAGTGCCCAGGAAGCCGCTTGCAGAACGTGGTTTTTCTTTAGTTTCGGTTTCGGCCATTGTATCGGCACTTTCTGTCGATTGGGTCGGAACAAATTAGTGTCTTAGACCACATTACTTAAATACAGTTCACAGCGTGGTGTCAACTTTAGTTGCTACAGTGATTCGCGTGATTAGATTCGACAACGTGACTAAGGCTTACTCCGCCGAGTCTCGCCCAGCGCTCGACGGGGTGTCCTTCGAGATTGCGGATGGCGAATTCGCCTTCCTCATCGGCCCGTCCGGCTCGGGTAAGTCCACTTTCTTGGAGCTCATGGTGCGCTATAGCAACGTGACCAAGGGCGATATTTATTTCGATGATTTCCACGTCAATGAGCTTTCAGGCAAGCAGATCAACGCGCTGCGCCAGTCCATTGGTTATGTGTTCCAGGACTTTCGCCTGCTTCCCAAGCTGACGGTATATCAAAACGTGGCCTTTGCGCTCGAGGTCATTGGCAAGAGCAAGTACCGCATCTCCACCTCGGTCCCGCAGGTCTTGGATCTGGTGGGCCTAGAGGATCGCCGCGATGCTTATCCGCACGAGCTTTCCGGTGGCGAGAAGCAGCGCGTGGCCATTGCGCGTGCGGTGGTCAATCGGCCGAAGCTTCTGCTTGCCGACGAACCCACGGGCAACCTCGATCCCTCCACCGCCGACGAGATCATGGACTTACTGTTGGGCATCAACCGCCGTGGCACCACCGTGGTCATGTCCACCCACAACGCTCGCGCCGTCAATAGGGCACGCAAGCGTGTCCTGGAGCTGCGCAATGGAGTCCTCGTGCGCGATGAGCACGAGGCGATGTACGAGGGGGAAGCATGAAGCTAGGTTTTATTTTCCGCGAGGCCACCAAGGGTCTTGGCCGCAACCTGACCATGACCATCGCCATGATCATCACCACCGCTATTGCCGTAGGCCTCGTTGTCGCCGGCATCATGGTGACCAACCTGACCAAGGACACGAAGGAGATCTATCTCGACCGCGTTGAGGTCATGGTCCAGCTCAACGAGGACATTTCCGCCGGCGACCCGGATTGCGCAGCTCCTGCCTGCGCGGATCTCAAGAAGCAGCTCGACGCGGATGATTCCGTCGAGTCCGTGGAGTACCGCAACCGCGCGGAATCCTATGAGCGGTTCAAGGAGCTTTTCCAAGACACCGATCCCATCATGGTGGAACAAACCTCGCCCGACGCACTGCCGGCAGCGTTCCACGTGCGCCTGAAGGATCCAGAAGACGCTTCTGCGATCGATGCGATTAGGGATAATCCGGCGGTAGAGGACGTCGTCGACCAGCAGCAAGAAGTGCGTGATGCCGCAAGCAACCTGGACTCTATCCGCAATGCCACCTTTGTGCTGGCCATCGTGATGTCCGTGGCGGCCATCTTCTTGGTGGCTAATATGGTGCAGATCGCCGCGTTCCACCGCACCCGTGAAACGGAAATCATGCGCATGGTGGGCGCGAGCCGGTGGATGACGCAAGCGCCGTTCGTACTGGAAGCAGTGCTGGCCTCGCTCATCGGCGTGGTCTTGGGTGGTGCCGGAATCTTCCTGGGCAAATCCCAAGTGGTGGACCCATCCCTGCAAGGCCTGTATGAATCCCAGCTGCTTGCCCCCATGAAATCCGGCGACCTCTGGATTGCCCTGCCTCTCGTGGGCTTGCTGGCGTTGGTGGTCACCGCCGTCACGGCACATATCACCCTGCGGTCCTATGTGCGCAAATAGCCCGTTTGCTGGGGCAGCCAAAAGGGCACTACACTGCCATAATTATGGCTAAGAAGGGCAAGAAGAATAAGAAGGCGGCGTCCGGCGAAGCAACGCTCGCTACCAACCGCCGGGCCCGGCATGATTACAAGATCCTCGAGGAATACGAGTGTGGCATCGTCCTGCTCGGCACCGAGATCAAATCCCTGCGGGAGGGAAAAATCTCGCTCAATGATGCCTTCGCCACTATCGACGATGGCGAGGTGTACCTGCGTAACCTGCACATTCCGGAATACTCCATGGGCTCGTGGACGAATCACAGCCCGCGGCGCACCCGCAAGCTTTTGCTGCACCGCCGCGAAATCGACAAGCTCTACGGTCAGGTGCGCAACGGCAATAAGACCTTGGTCCCGCTCAAGGTCTACCTCAAGAATGGCTACGCCAAGCTTTCGCTCGCGCTGGCCCAAGGTAAGCAGGACTATGACAAGCGCGAGGATATTAAGCGTCGCGACCAAGACCGCGAAATTTCCCGCGAGCTCGGCCGCCGCGTGAAGGGAATCAATGTTTAAGACGGCAAAGGTTCATGACGTAGTCAAGGGCGAGGACACCGTCCATGGCACTGGGGTGCTGGTGGATCGGATGTGGCCCCGGGGTGTCGCCAAGAGTGACGTGGCCTACGACGAGTGGTTCAAGGACGTCGCGCCGAGCCCCGAGCTGCGCAAGTGGTGGAACCACGACGAGGATAGCTTCGACGAGTTTGCCCGCCGCTACAAGGCCGAGCTCGATGACAACGATTCCGACGAGCTTGCCCAATTGCGTGCGCTTTCCGACGCCACCCTCCTCTTCGCCGCATCCAGCCGCGAGATCAACCATGCGGTCGTCCTCAAGGAGTGGTTAGAGGAGCACTTGAGGAAATAAAAGCGGGTGGGGTAGTGTTGAACGAACCGTAGGGAAGATGCACTATCCCGTCCCTACAGCATGGGGTTGATTTGGTTTCGACTTCGTGCACTGCGCCAGGGGAAGCGTGCCGGTGCAGGCTAACGACCACCGTATAAGCGTCGTAGCAACCAATAAACGCAGAGAAGAACTCTCAGCGTGACTACGCCCTCGCTGCCTAATTACAGCGACGCGTGTCTGTCAGCCTAGGTTTCGTTCCTGACCTAGATCCTGGCATCGACTAAGGAACTAGCCGGCTGGCCGGGTCATCAGGGCCAGTCGGGACTCTTACTGGTGACTGGGCCCATCATCCGGACGTGTTCGCCCGATCCGGAGGGCCGAGCAGAGATTCTGTGCGGACTGCGCACGGAGAAGCCCTGGCAAGGTGACGAAGGACCCGGGTTCAATTCCCGGCAGCTCCACCGATAGGCCCCCGAGACATCGGGGGCCTTTTCTCGTTTTCCCTTTCTTACAGCCCCCTCTCGCCACCCGGTGGGGGTAAGGGTACCCTAAACCTTGAAATATAAGGGCAACCTAAGTTAGGTTAGGCTGGTATTTGTTTCCCGTCCATAAGGAATTCATCGTGAAGAATATTCATCGCTCTCTTGTTGCTGCGGTTATCGCCGCTTCTTTGGCAGTGACTGCCTGCAGTCCCGCGGAAGATGGAGCAGTGGGGGAGGAAAAGGGGGCGTCGGCAAGCGCGCTCACGCTGCAGGACAATAACGGGGAACAGGAACTTCATCCTCCGTATGAGCGTGTAGCTGTAACTGATAACCGCGCCTTTGAGATCCTGTCTGATTGGGGTGTCAATATCGTGGCGGCTCCCCTCGACCTGGTGCCGGATACCCTTTCCAAAGACATCAATGAGGACAGCGTAGAAGCTAACCTGGGCTCCCACCGCGAACCAGACTTGGAAGCATTGGTGGCTGCAGAGCCAGATATTGTGGTTAACGGTCAGCGCTTCAGCCAGTATCAAGATGATCTGGAATCCCTCGTTGATGGAACCCCAGTGGTGGACTTCACCCCACGGGACGGCGAGGATATGGCGAAAGAGCTAATCCGCCAGACAGAGGCGATGGGCAAAGTTTTTGGACACGAGGAGGACGCCAAAGCCCTGGTCGATGACTTCAATGCTGCCTTGGAACGCGCCAAAAAGGCCTATGATCCGAACAAGAAGATCATGGCAGTAAATACCTCTGGCGGGGAGATTAACTACATTGCCCCAGGTAAGGGACGCTTCTATGGGCCACTCTTTGATCTAATCGGTATGACCCCAGCGCTCGAGGTAGACAATGCCAGCGATGACCACGAGGGTGACGATATTTCGGTGGAGGCGATCGCCAAATCCAACCCGGACTATATCCTCGTCATGGATCGCGATGGCGCCATAGCCAAGGATGAAGAAGGATATACCCCAGGTCAAAAGCTTGTAGAAGACTCCTCCGCGCTGAAGAACGTGACCGCGGTCAAAGAAGGCCACATCGTTACCGCTCCGCAGGACACCTACACCAACGAAAACATCATCACCTACACGGAAACGCTGAATGCGATGGCGGAGGCCTTCGAAAAGAATTAGCCAGCGCGCACGCCAAGGCCGGAGGGGAGGGGCCCTCCGGCCTTTGTCTGCTAGAGGAGAAAGATGGAAACTACCACGCGTCCTACGCTGTGGGATTGGAAGCTCGGCCTTGCAGTGCTGAGTGTTTGTGCCCTGCTCGCTGCCTCCTTGTTATTGGGGCAGTACGACGTCTTCGGCGCCGAGGACGGTGCAGCCATGTTCGGCATCACTCGGCTTCCGCGAACCATAGCGCTCGTTCTCGCTGGTGCCGCAATGGCCATGAGCGGGCTGGTCATGCAATTGTTGACCCAGAATCGCTTTGTAGAACCTTCTACCACGGGAACCACTGAGTGGGCGGGCCTTGGCCTGCTCTTCGTCTTGTGGATCGCTCCGACCGCGTCAATTCTGGTCAAGATGATGGGAGCCGTAGCCTTTTCTTTCATCGGCACCATTGTGTTCTTCCTCTTTCTGCGCCGCGTGACCTTGCGCTCCTCGCTCATCGTGCCCATCGTCGGCATCATGGTGGGAGCTGTGATTTCTGCAGTCTCCAGCTTCTTTGCCCTGCAGGCCGATATGCTGCAGCAGCTGGGAATTTGGTTTATGGGCTCTTTTACCTCTGTGTACAAGGGGCAATATGAAGTTCTCTGGCTGGTGTTAGTGGTCCTTGCCGCCGTATTTATTTATGCCGACCGGCTTACGGTTATTGGCTTGGGTGAAGATATCGCCACCAACATTGGGCTCAACTACAACCGCATGCTCTTGCTGGGCACGAGCTTGATTGCCGTGGCCACCGGTGTTGTCACTGTCGTCGTTGGCTCTTTGCCATTCTTGGGGCTCATCGTGCCTAATGCGGTGTCGATGGTGCGTGGGGATGACCTGCGCTCTAACCTGCCGTGGGTCTGCCTCTTGGGCATAGGCATCGTGACCGTGTGCGACTTAGTAGGCCGCATCATTATCGCACCGTTTGAGATGCCAGTTTCAGTGATTCTTGGGGTGCTGGGTGCAGCTGTTTTCATCGTGATGATCGTGAGGTCCACTCGTGCACGCTAAGCTTTCGCGGAAAAGGTATTGGCTCACTCTAGCCTGCGTATGGGCGCTGGCCTTGGCCTTTGCCTTCGCCTGGTTGGCATACGACAATCCGATGCAGTTCGGATCGCGCAAATTCTGGCTCATTGCGCAACGCCGTGCGGACGCGCTCATCGCTATGGCAATTGTGGCGGTGTGCCAGGCGATGGCTACGGTGGCTTTTCACACTGTGACGAATAACCGGATTCTTACCCCATCCATCATGGGCTTTGAGTCATTGTATGTAGCGATCAATACTGCGACCATCTTCTTCCTTGGAGCAGCAGGGCTTAACGACGCCCGCACACTCCCCACATTCCTATTCCAAATGGCGCTCATGGTGGGGCTGTCCTTGGTGCTGTACTCGTGGCTACTGACCAATAACACGCACAATATGCACGCCATGCTGCTGGTCGGTGTGGTTATCGGTGGAGGCTTGGGCTCCCTATCTACGTTTATGCAGCGAATTCTTACGCCGAGCGAGTTTGACGTGCTCACCGCGCGCCTATTCGGCTCCATCAACAACGCGGAATCAGACTACTATCCCATCGTCATTCCCATCGTTGCGATCGTGGCAACGCTCTTGCTACTCAATGCGCGTACCTTGAACGCGATTTCCCTAGGCAACGATGTCAGTACGAATTTGGGAGTAAACCACAAAGGCCATGCAATCTATACCTTGATTTTGGTGTCCCTCTTGATGGCCACGACAACCGCCTTGGTAGGACCCATGACCTTCCTGGGATTTTTGGTTGCCACGTTGGCTTATCAGTTCACCGATACCTATGACCACCGTTTCATTTTCCCGATGGCCATTGGCCTGGCTTTCTTGCTGCTTACCGCCGCCTACTTCCTTATGCGGCACGTGTTCGACGCTCAAGGCGTGGTGTCCATCATCATTGAGCTCGTGGGCGGCTGTGCATTTCTCTTTATCATCTTGCGAAAGGGGCGACTGTGATCGAAGTAAAGAACGTATCCAAACGCTACTCTGGGGAAGTGGCTATTGGTCCGCTCAACCTGCGGATCCCGAAAGGCGGAATTACCGCCTTGATTGGCCCCAATGGAGCTGGCAAATCCACCATGCTCACCATGATTGGCCGTCTATTGGACATGGACGAGGGCACGATCGAAGTCGCCGGACAGGACGTCCAATCCACGAAATCCGCGGAGTTAGCAAAAGTGGTGTCCATTCTGCGGCAAGAAAATCACTTCGTCACCAAGCTGACTGTGCGGCAATTGATTGGCTTTGGCCGCTTTCCCTACACCAAAGGTCGACTAACGCCGCATGACGAGGAAGTAATTTCCACATACATAGCTTTCTTCCACCTAGAAGAATTGCAGCACCGGTATCTTGATGAGCTTTCAGGAGGCCAACGTCAGCGTGCGTATGTAGCGATGGTCCTGTGCCAAGAGACGGAATACGTCCTATTAGACGAGCCGCTCAACAATCTGGATATTGCTCATTCTGTAGAGATGATGCGACATCTCAAAGACGCTGCGCAATCTCTTGGGCGGACCATTGTTGTGGTGCTGCATGACATAAACTTCGCAGCCCGGTATGCCGACTACATCTGTGCGTGCAAAGAAGGCCGCATCGTTGAATTTGGATCAGTGGATGACATCATCCGCGATGACATTTTGACGTCCATCTTCAACACCCCGGTCCGAGTCATCGATGGTCCAGACGGAAAGATTGCTTGCTATCACTAGAAGAACCTGGGTTGTCCTGCGGGTTTGTGTTGTGTGGTTGTGGTGGACTACATTAATCCGAGTCGCCGCGAGGTAGCCGGGAGGTTACT